>JBEEGX010000142.1:0-7712 GCA_041167105.1 Verrucomicrobiota bacterium | reverse complement strand
CATTTTTGTCGGCAACGGCGATGGCTCCTTCCAACCACTCGCGCAACAATACGACGTCGGCGACGCCGCCTTTGCCATGGAAGCGGTAGACTTGAACGGCGACTCAATTGTCGATCTTGCGGTGGTGAGCGCGAATTTTCATTACGTTTCCATTCTTGAGGGAAACGGAAAGGGCACATTCAATCCGGCGACAAATTACGGAGTGAGCAAAGGGCCGACCCAACTGGCGGTGGCCGATTTTAACGGCGACGGCAAACCCGATGTGATCACAACCGGTTTCTGGCTCGAAAAAGTTTCCACGCTCTTGAACACGACGCCGATCGCGCCGCCGGTACAATTGCTCAGCGTGGTCTCGCGCAAAGTCCACGGCAGCGTCGGACAGTTCGATGTCGATCTTCCGCCGAACGGGAGCGGAATCGAGGGCCGCAGCGGCCACGGCGATTACACACTCGTGTTTACCTTCGCCGATCCCCTAACGAGCGTCGATAGCGCCAATGTCTCGAGCGGCACCGCCAGTATCGGCAGCGCTACGATCAGCGCCGATCCACATCAGTTCGTCGTCAATCTCACCGGCGTCAGTAATGCCCAGCGTTTGAGCGTTTCGCTCAACAACGTCACCTCTACCACGGGTGAATTCAGTGCCAGTGTTCCGGTCATCTTCAGCATCCTCGTCGGCGACACGACCCAAGACGGTTTTGTAAACTCGGGCGACATCGGCCAAACGAAATCGCAATCCGGAATCGCCGTGAGCAACTCCAACTTCCGCGAAGACGTGACCGCGGATGGCGATATCAACAGCGCCGATATCGCGCTGGTGAAATCGAAGTCGGGAACGGCGCTGCCATGATTACTTCGTTCGATTTGCGGGGACATTCCAAGGTCAGGTGCTTGAGTGGGCGCGTTGCCGGCGGCGTCGCGCTTTGCTCGATGGGTTTAATTCTGGCCGCGCTTAGTTTGGGCGCAGACCTAAAACTGGCGCGGCCATCGCTCTTACGACAAGACGCCGACACCGACAGCAAATCCAGTTTGATAACGGTAAACACGCACGGAATTCCGTGCGCTTTACTGCCGGCGACATTGCGCTCGGCCGCGCTGGAATGCACTGAAAGTGTAAGCAGCGGAGCGATTTCCCGGCCACAGCCGTCGACGATCGATCGTTCATCCGCAAGATCGACATCGTCATCTGCGGCGGCGCCGGATTGGCAATTGCTGCCACGACACGAACCGATTCGGCGCGTTGCGCCTCAAGTCGCCTATGATGCCGCGCACGGCACGGTGGTGTTGTTTGGCGGTTACATTTGTCAGGGTGCGAGTTGTTTTCCTACCGACGACACCTGGACATTCGACGGATCGAGTTGGACGCAACGACATCCAGCGACTTCACCGTCGGCGCGCTACCTCGGCAGCATGACGTTCGACGCGAAAAGGGGTCGCGTTCTGCTGTTCGGTGGATTGGCGTGCACGGATTCCGATTGCACGACGACAGCCGCAGCCTCGGATACGTGGACGTGGGACGGAACAAATTGGGTGCAGCAAAGTTCGACGCTTGCGCCGAGCGCGCGTTACGGCGCAGCAACCACTTTCGATTCCGATAATGAGCGAGTGTTACTCTACGGCGGCTGCATTGGGTCGTGTCCGACGGAAGGCGCGGATCTTTGGGCATGGGATGGCGCGCAGTGGAGTTTGATCGACATCAACTCCGCGCCGGGCGCGCGTTTCTGCGCGCAATTCGCTTACGATCCGGCGCACAAAAAGACGGTGCTCTTCAGCGGCTCATTGCCGCAATCGAGTAATCAGACCGGCGTGGCGGATCCGAGCGATACGTGGACGTTCGATGGATCGACATGGACGCAACAATCGCCGGCGCATAATCCCAAAGGCCGCTGGGCCGGCGGAATGATTTGGGATGCGAATCGGCAGCGCATTGTTCTTTTCGGCGGCTTTGCCGATGAGGAACCGCTTTATAAGAATGCGTATCGGCAGGATGTCTGGATTTGGGACGGGACAGACTGGACGGAGCAAGCAAATACGACGCAACCTCTGCGTAGTTACGAAATCGGGTTCGTCTATAACGAATTGTTAGGCAAAGCCGTCTTTATCGGCGGCGACAGTTTCATTATTCCAGATTATCTGGCGCAATACGACGCCGGATTCACAGTCTTCGAACGCGCGACGTGGACGTTGGATGCGGCGGGTTGGACTCGCCTTCCCTCCGCTGAACCGAACGACCGAAGCGGTGCGAACATGGCGTATTATCCGCCTAACGAGACCGTGTTGCTTTACGGCGGATACTGTCTCGATCAACCCGATACCGCCTGCCATGACACGTGGGTCTGGAGCGTGGACCATTGGACGGAATTGCATTTGCCGTTCAACCTGTCGGCCAGCGCAGGCCTCACCTATGACGCAATCGATCGCGTTCTCGTCGCGCCGTTTGGTTCGAGGACGTACACATGGGACGGAACAGAGTGGACGCGCCATGACAATACGGCTGACCCGGAAATGTTCACCGTCCTTTCCGCCGTTACTCAGGATGCGACGGGGCGACCGGTGTACTTCGGAGGCGTGACCGGCGCGTCGACGTATCACAATGATATTTTCCGGTGGGACGGCACGCGTTGGAACAAACTGCAGCCGTCGGTGAAACCACCGGGTCGCGAATTGATGCAAGCCGTCTACGACGAAGCGCGACGTCAGCTCGTGATTTATGGCGGGATTGGGTGCGGTCCAGCCACGCCGCTGAACAATTGTCCGCTGGATTATCTAAAGGACACCTGGACGTGGGATGGAAACACCTGGACGCAACAGAATCCCGCGCAAAATCCCGGCCAACGCGCGTTCGGAATGATGGCGTTCGATTCCGGAACGCAGATGTCGATCTTGCATAGCGGAGTCGTGACCGACTCACTCAGCGACACGCTCGTGGACGATACGTGGACATGGGATGGAGCGAACTGGGCACAATTATCGCCGGCGAATTCACCCGGACCGCTCATTAGCTTCATGATGACGCGGTATCCGACAGCGGCAAAAGTGTTCGTGTTCGGCGGGCAGAAAAATAATCCCGGGCGAATCGTTAGTAATACATGGACGTTCGGCATTTCACCGACGCCGTTGCAATTGGTCAGCGTCGTTTCACGGAAAACGCACGGGAGCGCCGGCTTTTTCGATGTCGATCTTGCAAATGACAATGGCGCGATCGAATGCCGCAGCGGCGGCGCCAATGGCGAATACACGCTCGTTTTCCGATTCACGAACGCCCTCACCAATGTCGGCAGCGCCATGATCACAAACGGAAACGGAACCGTCAGCAGCCGCAACATCGACGGCAACGATGCGCGTCAGTACATTGTCAACGTCAGTGGCGTAAACAGCGGCCAGGCAATCACCGTCACCCTAACGAACGTGGCAGATAACGCCGGTAACAGCATCGCATCCGTTCCCACCACGATGTCCGTGCTCGTCGGTGACACAAGTCGCGATGGCGTGGTCAACTCGGCCGACATCGCACAGACAAAGTCGCAATCGGGAATCGCGACGGGCAGTTCGAATTTCCGCGAGGATGTAAACGCCGATGGGGTGATTAACAGCGCCGACATCGCGTTTGTGAAATCCAGATCGGGCAGCGCGTTGCCGTAGCGACCGACGAACTCAATTGAAATGAAGCGAAATCGAATTCTCGATAGTCGATTGCCCGTTGCGTTCGCGATGGCGACGATGTCGATCTTCGCGCATGCGGGCGAGGTGCTGACGAATCAACAATTCGTCGGCATCGAGCGCGGCAAGCCGGTCAGCAATTTCCGAAATCACGGTTGCGTCCGCTTCGATCCGTTCGGGCCGAAACCTCGCTTTGATGCCACGCAAACTTCGGGTGAACCGGCATCAGGTCAGACCTACGTGCTGCCGCTCGGCGGCGATGTCGATGGTGATGGCGTTCCGGATGTTCTTCAGGTGGAAGTGAGTTTTGACGAGCAATTCGCGCCGGTCGCAAGCGTGTTCATCGCGCGCAGCGGAAAAAACGGCCGGGAGCTGTGGCGGGCGCAACTTGGTGCCGGAATTTTTTGGGGCGGTTATCTGCCGGGCGACGCGACCGGCGACGGCATACCTGATCTCGCATTTACGACCGAGGAAGACATTCAGGTACTGGCGAGCTGGCCACCGCCGGATATCTCGTGCATCGAATGTTTCAAATGGGCGCTAACCGCGAAGACGCGGTTGCTGCTGCTCGATGGCGCGACCGGCCAATTCCGCTGGCAAGATGAGCGTCAGGTCGTGTGGGCGTTTCAAGAAGAGCCGGCGCCGCAAGATGTGACGCTGATCAAGAATTCCGTCTACACGAGTTTGTTGAGTGCGTTCACTGCTTTGGGCGATGTGAATGGCGATGGTGGGCGTGAGATTCTTTGGACGCCGTGGACATCGATCTACACCCAGGCGTTCGCGGCGCAGAGTACGCAGACAGCTGAGGTGATCGCATACGCTGGTGCGACCGGCGAACATCTTTGGAATTTTCAATTGCGAGGTGCCGGCGCGAGTCCTTGGAACACCAACACGACCGCGTTGGCCGGTGCATGGTCGGGGCCGGATGGGACTGGCGATGGGATTCCCGATGTTTACACGAGCGAAATTATTGAGACGCCGGCCGAGACGGTGCTGAACCGCAAAGGCATCAACGGCCTAACCGGCGAGCAGTTCTGGTCGCAATCGCGCAACTGGGTCTCGGATGCGCGTCTGCTCGAGGTGGATTACATGCCGCTCGCCGGCGGCGAGCTCATCTACACACTCACCGCGAATAATTTTCGCTCCGATTTGGAGTCGATCAATCCTGCCACCGGCGATGTGCAATGGGCGCAGCTCGATTGGCCGGCGATTTTCGCGTTGCCTGCCGGCGATGTGAATCGCGACGGACACGAAGACCTCGCGTGTTTTGGTTACGATCAGGGCGCGAACACGGTGGACGTGGAGAGTCTCGATGGTGTCACCGGCGAGAGAATATCCCGCCGCACCATTTCGCTGGCGTCGTTTTCGTGGATTTATGCGCCGGTGCCATTTCTCGATCATTCCGGAGATGGAGTTGTCGATCCACTGTTATTCGGTGGAAGTTCGGCCGCCGGCGTGATCGATGAGCAGATAACAATCACCGACCTAACGACTGGTCGCGAATTATGGGGCAGCACGCGGAGCGGCGATGTGCCGACGTATTGGGCGCCGGCGTCCGATTTCGGTGGAAATGGTTATGCCGATGTGATGGCCGTGCGCATGCACGACCGTTGGAGCGATCCGCGACCGCGCATCGAGCTGAGCGCATTCTCTGGCGTTGACGGTCACGAACTCTGGCAAAATGATTCGTATCGCACCGGCCCGTCCGGCGAAACGGTTTGGCAGGTTTATCTCGGCTTCATGCGCGACGAGAACGGAGCCGGCGGCCGCGATTTTCAACTCTCGAGTTGGAATCTGTACAACTCGTGGGCAATCAACTTTATTGTTCCGCAGGTCGATCTGCTCGAGGGCGACACGGGAAAATTGGACGTGCGACTGCTCGGGTCGCTGCTGCTGGGGATTGCTTCCAGGAAAATTCACGGCAACGCCGGCGCGTACGATGTCGATCTAACAAGCGGCGCGATTGAATGCCGCAGCGGCGGCGCAAATGGCGATTACACGCTCGTGTTTCGCTTCGCAAATCCCCTAACGAATGTCGATCTTGCCACCAGCTCGAGCGGAAGCGTGAGCAGCAGCGGAATTGGCGCAGATCCGCACGAGTACGTGGTCCAGCTAACTGGCCTAACGAATTCTGGCCGCGTCGATGTGACATTGAGTAACGTGCGCGATGGCACTGGGCATTTGAGCAGCACCGAGCCCGCAACCCTGCCGCTGTTGATCGGTGATACGACCGGGGATGGTAATGTGAACTCGGCCGACATCGCGCAGACGAAATCACAATCGGGGACGGCGGCATCAGGTTCGAATTTTCGCGAAGATCTGAATGCGGACGGCACGGTCAATAGCGTCGATATCGCATTGACGAAATCAAAATCGGGGACGGCCTTGCCGTAAAAAACAGGGAATAGAAAGGGTAGAATTGTGGATAGGCAAAGCATCAGTTTGGTAATCGCGCTTGGCGCGCTGTGGAGTCATGCGGCACAGGCTGATCCGGCCGTGGCCACGAATGTGTCCGATGTGCGCGGAATTCCGGTGACCTCGGGCGGCAAGGCGATCGTCAGCTACCTTGTCAGGCACGATGTGAATGCACATGTCGATCCTGGCGCGCCATTGCCGGGGGCGCGCATCGCGAGTGCGGACCACGCGCAGGCATTCAACGGCGCGTACGGCGATTCCATTTTCGCTGGTGCGTGGCTGTCGCCGCAATCGATGATCCAGCTCACGCCGACATCGCAATTGTACGAGAACACGTATTTTTTCGATCAGGTTCAGAACAAGGATGCGTTCGGCGTGCAACAAGGCGTGGCGATGGAGGCGGGCGATCACGTCGAGCTGGCGATGGAGAACGTGACCGAGGACGCGCCGATGGCGTGGGACGCGCCGCGCGGAAGTGCGAGCGGGCATTTGACGTGGGACATGGCGAAGGACGCGCGAAACGTAACCGCGTCCTACGGCGGCGTCAGCGGCGACATGGACGCAATTTTTGTGCGCGCGGACATTGTGGCGCGCGGCGGCGATGTGGACGCGCGCAACCAGGATGCAGCGACGGACACATTGGTCATCGATTTGCCGAAAACGTACGCGCCGACCACGACCGGCGCATACCTTGTGACAACGTTTTTCCCGACGGCGCAGTACGTCACGAACATGCGGGTGCGGGTGGAACCGGAATTGGGCAAGGCGTTCCTGGAAGCGACGGTGCAGGGATACGTGCCGGCGGCTAACGAGTACACGCTGCCGAGCGGGGCGCAGATCAAGTCGTGGCATCTGCCTTTGAACGCGGTCATCATGATCAAGCCCACGACTGGCCTCACCGGAAATATTTCGGTTGCCCTTCCCGCCGGCGGACGCGCGGTCGCTGGTGTCGGCGATCAAATTAAACAGATCGATGTGCCTGCGGGCGGGCGCGTCATCGCAAGCAGTGGCGGAGGGATTACGCTTCTGCCGGACGCGGCGACGCCGCAAAGCGGTCCCGATGTGGCGAGCGCGAAGGCGGATGACCCCGCGCTTGCCGTCGCCTCCGCCATCAATCATTCCACCTCGCTACCTGTCGATCTTACCGCGGGCGATTACTCCGCGACGATTGATCCCGATTTCCGCGGCGAAGGAGTGCTGGCGATCACGTCATTGCGGCGCTTGTTAACCGGGAGCGCTTACGCCGACGTCTTCGCCGTCCCGTTTGTTCTAATCGATGGCGCAGCGGTGAAATTGGAACGCAGTCATCTGGTCGATCTGCGCGTGTATCCGGATTATCGCTGGGTGACGATTCAATACACCGGTTACGGCGAAACCGATCTCCCTTCGCGCACGCGCACGCTTTACGGTTCCACCTTCAGGCCCGGCCTCGTCGCGCAAGCGGTTTACGATCTGGGCGACGATCGTTACGCCTTCGTTTCAATGGTCGGCGCGCATTTTACCGATACGCCGGGGTCGATTTCTCTGCGCGCGACCGTGATTTCGTTGCCCACCGGACGACGAGTCGTCGCCGCTCCAGTTGAGTATTTCGAAATCCCGTTCAGCGGCGCGATCACTTACAATGGCGAAACGAAAACGAG
>JBEEGX010000141.1:0-5039 GCA_041167105.1 Verrucomicrobiota bacterium | reverse complement strand
CGTTAGACCCAATCGTTCCTGATTCAGTTGCGACGCGAATGAGGAAGGCGACCGCGCTCGGCCCCTCATCATCATCACCATAGCGCCGGCCGAAAGATTTGAATCTTTCGCCACGCCGGTCATGCTTCGTCGTCACCGATGAAAGCCCTTTGTATCGTCGAACCGGGTAACGCGCCGAGCACGCGTTTGCGTTTGCGCGATTGCCTCGAGCATTATCGGCGTCTCGGCATCGAGACGACGGTGATCTCGCGCCGGCGCTCGGACATGGCGAAGCGCTCCCGTTTGCTCAGGGAAGCGGCGCGTCACGATGTGGTCGTGCTTTTCAAAACGCTCGGCTTCAGTGCGCTCGAATTGCAATTGCTGCAACGCGCCAATCCCAACCTCATTTTCGATTTCGACGATGCGGTCATGTTTCGCGATCAAAAATATCGCCGGCCGTTGCGCGGGAAAAATTTCAAAAAATTTCTGCGCACGGTGAAACGTTGCCAGGCGGTGGTGGCGGGAAATGATTTCCTCGCCTGCTTCGCCCGCGCCTGCGGTGTGCGCACGGTCATCTTGCCGACGTCGATCGATCTCTCGCGTTACAGATTGAAAGAACATCACGAAGGCCTCGGCCTAACGATCGGCTGGCTCGGCTTGAGCGACGGGCTGCCGTATCTGCGTTACATCCAGCCGGCGTTGCAACGGCTTAGCGAAATGTTTCCCGGTCTGCGCCTGCGCGTGATCTCGGACAAGCCGCTGCAAATGGCCGGGATCAAGATCGACAACGACACGTGGAAGATCGACGCCGAACAAAGCGAGCTGGCCGGGTTCGACATCGGGATCATGCCGCTGTGGGACTCGGTTTGGACGCGCGGCAAATGCGGTTACAAAATTTTGCAATACATGGGCGTGGGCACGCCGGTGGTCGCGTCCGATGTCGGCGTCAATAACGAGATCATTAATCATGGCGAGAACGGTTTCCTCGCGCGCACGATGGACGACTGGGTCGAGACGCTGTCGCAATTGATCGAGAACGCGGAGCTGCGAAAAACATTCGGGCTACGCGGTCGCGAATTGATCGAGCAAAAATATTCGCTCGACACTTTCGCCGAAGGTTACGTGAAGTTGATGCGCGAAGTCGCGCGCGCGCCGCGACAATCGATTGTCGATCTTGCAACGAAACGCACGCTCGGCCGCTGGAATATCAGCAGCCGCGCGAGCGAACTTTCCGGCGGCGACGCCATCGTCATCTCGGTTCCGAAAAGCGGCCGCACCTGGGTGCGCACATTTCTCTGCGCCTATTTTTGCAAACGGAGCGGTCAACCGTTCACCTTGCGTCCGGACGATTATCACGACGAACGCATCCCGCGTTTAATTTTCTCGCACGACCTGGCCGAGCAACGCATGAAAGCGCGTTGGTGGGACCGCATCCGCGGAAAATATCTCGTGCCCGCACGCGAGCTGGCCCGCGCGAAAATCATTTTGCTCGTGCGCGATCCGCGCGACGCCTTCGTTTCGCTTTACATGCAGCTCGTCCATCGCACGCGCGAAACGCCCGAGCGCGTGAAACGCAAAACGCCGGGCGAACTTCTGCGCGATCGCCGCTACGGCATCATGTCGATCATCAAAACGATGAATCGCTGGTTCGCGGAATTCGCGCAGCGAAAAAATTTCGCACTGTTGCGCTACGAAGCGTTGCGCAGCGCGCCGGCGGAAAATTTTCGCACCTTGCTCGCCGCGCTCGGCGAAAGCGCGATCGATGAAGAAGCGCTGCAACACGCCGTCGCATTTTCCGATTTCGAGAACATGAAGAAACTCGAGGCGGACGGATTTTTCGACTCGAAGATTTTGCGCTCACCTAACGTGCAAAATCCCGAAGGCTTCAAGGTGCGTCGCGGGAAAGTGGGCGGGTATCGCGATTATCTTTCGATCGAAGACCAGGCCTTCGCGGCCGAAGCGTTGCGCCATCTCGATCCGCATTTCGGCTACACCGCCTGACCACGCGCAAGATCGACATGTACCCTCGTCGTCCGCCGGTGATGATCATCGGAGCGCATCGCTCCGGGACGAGCGCGACCGCGCGCGCGCTACAATTGTTAGGCCTGCAAATCGGTCAGCACCTCGACAGCCATTTCGAGCCCTACTTGCTGCAACGCGTGCAGGAAGATTATCTGCGTCGCGTCGGCGCGCGCTGGTTCGAACCGCGCGCATTTCTCGAACATCTCGAAACGCACGCCGGTTTGCGCGATTGCGTTGATTATTTGCGCGCGCAGCTCTCCGCCAGACTTTTCGGTTATCGAAACAATGCCGAAGGTCTTTGGATGCGCGCGCGTTTGCGCTTCGGCGCGGCGTGGGGTTGGAAGGAACCGCGCACGACTTTGTTCGCGCGCGCGTGGCTCGAGATTTTTCCGAATGCGCGCTTGCTCCACCTCGTGCGCGATCCGCGCGCGGCGGGCGAAAGCATTCGCGCGCGCGAATTAAAATTCCAGGCAGCGGGCGACGCGCCCAGCGGCAGGATCGACAATGTCGATTTCGCGACCGATCTCGTGCTTACTTATACAGAGGCGGGCGAACGTCTCGCCGCTTCCGCGAATTATCTCCGCGTTCACTTCGAAGATTTGCAGGCCGATCCATCGCGCGTCTTGAACGAGATGGCGCAGTTCTGCGATCTCACTTTCACGCCACAAGAATTGGCGAGCGCCGCCGCGACGATTCGCCCGGCTAGTGCAAGATCGACATCTCCTAAGATCGACAATCCTATTTGACGTTCATGGCGTCTTCCCAGCGAATCGCTGCGCGCAGCAATTCGCTGAGCGAGTTGACGCCGAACTTCTCTTTCGCGCGGGCGCAATAGGCCTGCACCGTTTTCAAACTCAGGTGCAAATCCTCCGCGATCTGCGAAGTCGTGCGCCCCTGGCCTAACAAGCGGAAGATTTCCAACTCGCGGTCGCTCAGTTGTTCGACCGGCGTCGCGGCGTTCGGTTTGCGCGAATTCATGCGCCGCGCCATGGCGTTGACCACGCGTTCGCTCACATAAACATCGCCCGCGAGCACGCGCCGAATCGCCGTGAGAACATTCTTCGTCGTCTCGCGTTTCATGACATAACCGCGCGCGCCCGCCCGCAAAGCCCGCTCGGCGTAAAGTGCTTCGTCGTGCATCGACAAGACGATGAGCGCGACGAGCGGGAATTCCGCTTCGAGATTTTTCACGAGCTCGAGTCCGGATTCGTTCTTGAGCGAGATGTCGACCAAAGCGACATCGGGGCGATCTTCACGAATGCGCGTGATCGCTTCGGCCGAATCTTCCGCCTGGCCGCACACGGTCATGTCCTGTTGTTGATTGATGAGACTGGCGAGCCCTTCGCGCACGAGCGGGTGATCGTCGATGAGGAAAATGCGATGTTTGCGTTGCGTGTGTCCGTTAGTTTTCTGGTTCATAGGAGTTTTTCTGGGCGGCGCGCGCGGAACTAATGTGACAGAGCACGCGGGTGCCGCGCGGATGGCGGCGTTCGATGCGAAATTCGGCGCCGATCATCGCGGCGCCATGCGACATGAGCCGAAGGCCGAGGCCTTCGCCCGCTGATTTTCCGGCGAAGCCAACGCCGTCATCGGCGATTTCGAGCGCGACCTTCTCGCCATTACGCGCGAGGCGAATGTCGACGCGATTGGCCTGCGCGTGTTTGACCGCGTTCATGACCGCTTCCTGCGCGATGCGATACAACTGCGTCGCGACCACGGCGCTCGTCATCGGCACCGGTTCGTCGATGTCGATCTTGCAATGCGCCTGAAAACGTTCCGACATATTTTCGGCCAATCCTTGCAACGCCATCTCAAGCCCTTCCGCGTCCAGCTCCGGCGAAAAAAATCCGCGCGCAAGATTTCGGGTGAGATCGATCCCCTCCTCGATGTAACGAACGACTTTGTCCGCCTCGGCCACTTCGGCCGCGCCGCGAGCCGCGAGATTTTCGCGCAATGTTTCCGCGGTTAACGCTGTGCCGGTGAGGTGCTGGCCAATACTATCGTGCAATTCCTGTCCGAGGCGGCGGCGTTCGCGGTCGGCCACACCGGCGATTTCGCGGTCGAGCCGTTCACGCTCGGCGATCTCGCGCCGCAATGCTTCAGTCCGTTCGCGCACGCGTTGATCGAGTTCCTTGAAAAGACTGCGGAGTTTCGCGAGCAACCCGGTGAAGACGCCGTAGGAGCCAAGCGCCATGCCAATGTTCCACCAGCCGACGCTCGGAATACCCGCGGCCATGTCCGAAAAAATCCACGCGGCTACGCCCAGGATCGACATGACGCAGCCGAGCCAGAAAGTGCCGAACCAGGTGGCGAGCGCGATCGGCACCAAATAAAAGAGAAGGAAAGTTTGCTCGTAACCGGTGCGATAATCGAGATAACCGAGCGCGGCCGTGAACGCGAGACACAAAAGGCCGAGTCCAATTTTTGAATTCGTTAGGCGAAAGCGGCGCTCCGGCCTCGCCTCCGGCGCAGCGGCGGTGGTGAAAGGCGGCACGGCCGACACGGCGGAACGCATGTGACCATAGAACGCGAGGAAGCGAAAACGTTCACGTAATTTTGCTGTCGGATTCGGTATGACGCGACTTGTGGCGCGCAAGATCGACATCGTCGCCTAACGATTGAATTTTCGCCGCTTCGGTGTATCTTCTCAGTCACGGGGGCGCACTGGTTTCGACTCATCGTTGGAATCGCAGGCGGCATGTCGAGGATGGTTCGTTGGCCTCGTTAAAATCCGGACCAAAACAAATAAACGCAGATCACGAAGATCTCGCTCTCGCGGCTTAATTGACCGTGACGTTTTCGCAGCGACGCCTGCTAGCGGCGGAAACGTGGACAGCAGGCTGGCGAATCGGCGGAGCGACCGCGACCGGTTCGTGAATCGAAAATTCGTGGACGCTCGGGAGACGATAGTGCGCCGGTGCAATGTCGGCTCCTCAGATTAAGCGCCGGCTAAACATGTAGATGTTTGCGTGGATAGCGACGAGGACAGGGGTTCAACTCCCCTCGCCTCCACATTAGACTAGTTCGCTCTGAAATGG
>JBEEGX010000140.1:0-22001 GCA_041167105.1 Verrucomicrobiota bacterium | reverse complement strand
CTCATCCACATCGAGCCGGCCTAACATCACAGCTCGCGCACAAGATCGACAAGCGCGTTCGTGAGCACATTTCGCGCGCGTGCAATCTGATTAGCGAATCGGGCAAGATCGAAAACGCGAGTCGGGCGCCGCAGCAGATACGACAATAATCCCGCGTAGTTCGTACGCTGCCGAGCGATGTCGAACAAAACTGACGGCGGCGCCGGAAAGGGCTCGCGCGGTGTGTCGCTGATAACGCGCAGAGACAACATCGGAATCGAGCGCGCGGCGCAGGCACGCGCGATCACTTCCGTTTCCATATCGACTGCCGCCGCGCCAAACTCGCGCGCGATTTCGTTGCGTTCTTCGTTCGAGTCGACCATCGCGTCGGCCGTGAAAAGTGTTATCGCGCGGGCGCGATCGCGCACGCGTGCGGCCAAAGATGCGTCAGAGAAATTCTGCGCCACGACCAAATCGCCAACGTTCAGCACATCGTCGACCGCGCCGGCGAAACCGGAGCTGATGAGCAATCGCGGCGTCGCAGTCTGAAGAAAATGCTCAATCGTACGTTCGCAGCGTTCGCGCCCAACGCCGGTGTGAAAGATGGCCACCCCGTGATTGTCGATCTTGCGCGGCAGCTCGCGACGTAGACTAGAGCTCTCGGTCGGCAGTGCGAAAGTAATCGCGATCACGGTTCGACGATTTGCACGACGAAACTTTTTTTGGTGTCGCTCGGCGATGCGTTAGTCGCCGGTGAAGGCGGTACGCCGCCGGTGATGGTCGCAAGCGCAGAGCGAAATTCGGCTTCGCGATTCGCCGCAAGATCGACAAGTACACCTATGCGGTCTTTGTCCGGCAATTCTTTCGTCGCGCTGCCGCCGAGCCGTTGCGCAATTCCCACGACTTGATCGGCAATCGCGCCTGACTTTCCGCGCGCGACTGGAACAACGATATCGCTCACGTCGAGCGGCGGTGGAGTGAGCACATTGTTCGCGGCCTGGCCCAACGATTTGCTCAACTGCTCGCGCATTTGCTGTTCGAGCAATTTCCGATTCGGATTGCTCGCTTCGCGTCGCGCGATGAAAAATAATCCGAAGACGACGTTGAGCACGATCAACGCAATCGCCGCCGCGCCGATACGCAAAGCCATCTTGCGTCCGCGATCCGCCGTCGCCGCTTCATCCTGGAAAATCACTTCACGCGCTTCGCCGCGCGCGCGCACGTGAATCTCGCGCGCGATCGCCATCTCGCGCTGCAATTGCGCGTCGCGTTCCAGGCGTTGATCGATCGCGTCGCGTTCGTCCTTCGACAACCGCCCATCGAGATAAGCGAACAATTTTTCCGGATTCATCTGCGCCCGAAATCGTGACGCGACAAACGGCGCGGCGCAATGCGAACTATTCGCCGGTTTGCGCTTTTCCCTCGTGCGGTAGAGTAGGGGCGTCGTGGGGGAGGATGGTCTAACGCAGCCACGCCGGGCAGGATGGCGGCGGCGAGCGGCGATCGCGCTCGCGATTTTCAGCGCGTTGCTGCTTTTATTTCATCGACCGGTCTTGCTCAGTCTCGGTCACGCCCTTGTTCTGCACTTTGCCAAAAAGGAAAATCTCAAACTCGAATTCCGCCTCGAAGGCAGCGTCTTCACGAATCTGACCGTCCGCGATTTCCACGCGGTCGCGACCGGTCCGAGCGACGTGGAATCGATCGATGTCGATCTTGCGCGCTTTCATTACGGATTGTTCTCGCTCATCCGCGGTCATTTTTCGACTGCGTTGAAAGATGTTGAAGCGCGTAATGCGCGCATCGTTTTGAATCCGGCGAAGACGTCGTTGCGACCGCGCCCGCCGGATCCGAAAAAGAAAATTGAAATCCCGGACATATTTCCGGAACGACTTCAGGCGACCGACGTCACGGTCATCGTGCGCAACCGTCCACACGATTTCGTGGCTGAACATGTCGATCTTGAATTGAATCCGCGCAGTGTCGGCGCGCTCAAGGTCGGCTCGCTGCAACTCGTGGGCGGGCAGACGTGGTCGAATCTTTCCAGCCTAACGAGCTACGAAAATCGCAAATTGGTTTTGCGCGAGATCGCGCTCGCGAATGACGAACGCATTCGCTCGTTCATCGCCGACGCTTCCAAAATCGGCTCGCACAAATTGGAGATTAACTTCGAGTACGTGGCCGGAAGCGGGACCATCCTCGGCGCACTCGCGTTGCGGGAAGCAAGCTCGACACTCGATGCGAAGGTGCATCTCACCGGCGCGAAAGTTTCGCTGGATGCGTTGAACAAATTCTTCGCGTTGCCGGAGGGATGGATGCGCGGCGATGTGGAAAAGGTAGATGTCGATCTTAGCGGATTGCTCAGCTCGCCGCAGACGTGGACTGGAAAAGCGACCGCGCAGATAAACAACTTCCGGCAGGAAGGCCTGACCTTTGATGCATCGACGTTCCAGGTGGTCGCGGAAAATGGCAGCGCGTTTCTGCGCACGGGCGACATCGCGCAGGGCCAAAACGAATTTCATTTGCGCGGGTCGATGCAATTGCCGCACGACATTCGCGAATTCGGACGCGATCCGGCCACGCTCGAAATCACGGCGCGCGCGCCCGACTTGCGCGCGGCGACATCGAATAGACTTGGTGGATCGGGTGAGGCCAATGGCAAGATCGACATCGTTAATCGACAGCTGAACGGCGCCTTCACGCTCGCGGCCGACTCGTTAGTCTGGAACGATGGCGCTGCCGAAAAAATCAGCGGCACGGCGACGGTGTCGAAGAAGATGCCGGCAGCGAATTCGAACGAGCCGTGGTTCGCAAATCTGAAATCGGAAACGAAGCTGACGGTAACGAACGGGCGAGTGCGCGATCTCGGGTTCGATTCCGGCGAATTCACCTTGCGCGGCCTCGGCGACGTGATGACGATCGAGCGCTCTATTGTTAGGCGAAAAGAGAATGAATTCGTCGTGAGCGGCGAGTATCGCTTGCCGAAAAATCCTGGCGATGCGGCAAATCAACCAGCGAAGATCGACATGGCGTTGAACGCGGTGCAGCTGGGCGATTATTGGGTGCGCGAGTCGGCGGACAAATTGACCGGACCGCTGCAAGTGAGCGGGCAAATCGAAATGCGAAACGGCGTCGCGAATGGACAGTTGTCGATCTTCGGCGCGAATGTGCGGATGCGCGATTTGGTTTTCGAATTCGTGAGCGGGCAATGCACGGTCGCGAACAGCGTGATTTACCTGAATGATTTCACGGCGAAGTTGAACGAGCACGATTACATCCGCGCAAATGCGATTGTCGATCTTCGCGCGCCGTTTGCGTATCGCGGGAAGGTCGCGGCGAACATCGACGATCTTTCGGTGTTCGAGCCCGTGTTGCGCGCGGCCGGAAATCAAAATGCGCTCGGCGGTTCGTTGCTGCTCGACTGGGAAGGGAGCGGCGAGGCGAAGACGTTTCGCAATTCCGGAACGCTGCGATTGATTTTGGATGACGGCCGTTGGGCGGACGCCGATTCGCTGCAGGCAAATGTGCAGGCGGATTATTCGCCGGACGAGCTCGACGTGCCGATCATTTTCATCGGCAGCGACAAGATGGATTTTCAAGCGATCGCGCATGCGGAAGGCGAGACGCTCGAGATCACGAAGGTGCAGCTCGACCAGGGCCAGGCGCGGTATGCGTCGGGATTTATCTCGGTGCCGTTCGTGTGGAAAAATCTCGGGAGCGACGCGCCGGTTGCGCCGTCGAATGGAAAGGTCGCGATCAATTTTCAATCGGAGAACCTCGACTTGAGAAAATTGTTCGAAGATTTTGGAATGAAGGCGCCGGCGTCGGGCACCGTCAATCTCAATGTGAACGCGCAGGGGACGCTGGCGAAACTCGATGGACGCGCCGATTTGCACATGCGCGATGTGCGCACCGCCGACTTGCAGAAACTCGAGCCGGCCGCTTTCGATCTTGTCGCAAGCGTGCAGAACAATCAGCTCAACGTCACGGGCACACTGCAGCAGGCGAAAATTCAGCCGCTCGAGATGACGGGGAATATTCCGTTCGACGCGGCGGCGATCGTGCGCGCACACGGTTTGCCGGACGACACGCGCGTGCAAGGCAAGCTGCGATTGCCGCGCACGTCGGTGAATTTTATCAGGCAATTCGCGCCCGACCTCGCGCAGATCGATGGGGAGGCAGGCCTCGATGTCGATCTTGCCGGCACCATCGCGAATCCGGTTCTGACCGGCGCGGGCGATATCTCGATCAACACGGCGCGCGCGCTGAACACGACATTTCCAGCGCTACAGAATTTCAAAGCACGAGTAATTTTCGAGCGCGACACGTTGACGTTGCAACAATTCGGTGGCGAACTTTCCGGCGGAAAATTTAGCGTCAGCGGCGGTGTGCATTTTCCGAAGCTGACAAATCCGATTGTCGATCTTGCAATTAAATCGGAGAGCGCATTGGTCGCGCGCAACGACACGGTGACAGCGCGGGTGGACGCCGACCTGAAAATTAACGGACCGTTCAACGCCGCGACCGTGACCGGCACGGTGTCCTCAACGAACAGTCAATTTTTGAAAAACATCGACCTGTTGCCGATTGGATTGCCGGGCCGTCCGCCGCCGCAAGCGCCATCGGCCCGTCCCGATTTTTCATTTCCCGCGCCGCCGTTTCGCGATTGGAAATTCGATGTCGCAATCAAAACGAAAGATCCGTTTCGCATTCGCGGAAACATGGCGAAAGGCGGCGCAATCGCCGATCTGCATTTGATCGGGACCGGATTGCATCCCGGAATCGAAGGCATGGTGCGAATGGAAAATGTGGAAGCGACGTTGCCCTTCAGCCGGCTGGAAGTGAGTTACGGTTATCTCTCGTTCGACCCGAGCGATTCGTTTAATCCGAAGATTGAATTGCATGGAACTTCGGTGATTCGCGATTACATCATTCACGTTTATGTCTACGGAACCGCGCTCGCTCCGGAAGCGATCTTCACGAGCGAGCCGCCATTGCCGCAAGAAGAAGTGATCTCATTGCTCGCCACCGGAACGACGCGCGAAGAATTGACCGGCAACAACAACGTGCTCGCCGGCCGCGCGGCCACGTTGCTCGTGCAACAGCTTTATCGCAAAGTTTTCAAGAAGGGCGGCGAAACGGAAACGAACTCGGTGTTCGATCGGCTTGATCTCGATGTTGGCCAGACCGATCCGCGGACGGGGCAGCGACAGGCGACGGCGCGGTTCAAAGTGAACGATCAATTTGTTTTGCTAGGCGACCTTGACGTGGCGGGCGGGTTTAAGGGAATGGTGAAATATTTAATCCGGTTCCGCTGATGCGATACGCGCTCGTTCTTTTAATGACGATGTCGATCTTAGCCGGTCGCGCGGCGGCGCAGGCGGTCGACGTGCAAAAGCCGGAGGAGAAACAAAAGGAAGAGCACGCCGTCTCGAAAGCGCAGGAAAAGAAGGCGCAGCATACGAACACGGTCGAGTTCGAAGGACAGCGCGCGTTCGACGAGAAGGAATTGCGCTCGCAATTGAAAGAGCAGCTCTCGACCCTCGACGAATACGGCCTAACAAGTGCGCGCGCGGACGACGTCGCGTTTTTCGTCGAGCTGTTTTATCGCAAGCACGGCTACACGAAAGTAAGCGTGCGCTACAAAATCGAATCGTCCGATCGTTTGCGGCTGATCGTTAACGAGGGCTCGGTCATGACGCTCGGGAACATCACGTTCGACGGCAACGTGCATGAGCCGACGGAGAAACTGTTCGAGTTTATCGTCGGGCCGACGCGCGAGCGCTATTCGAAGCTGCAAAAAAATCTGCCGTTCGTTGAAGCGGACGTGCAGGAAGGTGTCAATCTTGTCGAGCGTCTTTACAACGCGGAAGGTTTTCTCGACGCGAAGATCGACAAGGCGACCTACCAAATTCACGAAGAAACGAACACGGTCGACGTCGTGGTACCGATTCGCGAAGGCCGACAATATTTTTTCGGAGACGTCAGTTTCAGCGGCAAGAAAATTTACGATGCGGAGACGTTGCGCGGGCAAATTGTCGATCTTCTCGATCAACCCTACACCGACGCGCGTGTGGCCGACATTCCGCGCCGCTTGCAGTCGTACTTCAAAACGCGCGGCTACTATGACGTCAAAGTCGATGCCAGCGGCGAACCGACCGCGGCGGAGAACGGCCACGTGCCGGTGCGGATCACGATCGCGCCCGGGCCGGTCTACCATTTTGGCGAAGCCAGCGTCACTGGCCTAACGAGATTGAATCCCAGCTTCGTGACCAAGCGTTTCGATTCGCTCGCCGGGAAAACCTACAGTCCGGAAATGCTCGACGAGAAATTTCGCACGCTCATGCGCACCGGCCTTTTTAATTTATTGCAGATCAAACCGACGCCGGCCGGCGCCGATACGTTGCGGCTCGCCATCAGCGCGGAAGAAGCCAAAAGCAAAGCCTTCGGTGTATCGGTCGGCTACGGCACGTACGAGGGATTCATTGGCGGACTGGAATTCTCCGAGCGCGATCTCTTCGGCACCGGACGACCAATCACATTTTCAGTCGAAGTTTCGCAACGCGGCTATAAAGGCGAAATTTTGTACGAGGACTACTTCCTTTTCGATACCGATGTCGATCTTAGGAATCGTCTCGGCGCGCTCACGTTCGATTTCGACGGCTACTCTAAGTTTGAGCTGGGCGACCGCATCGAGTTCACGAAGAAGATCACGAAACAATACGAGCTCGGTTTGATCTTCACCGCGCGTCACGTCGAAATCACGAGTGCGGAAATCAAAACGCATTTTCTCGGCGACACATCTTATTTCATCGACACGCTCGGCTTCACCCAGACGCTCGATTTGCGCGAAAGTCCGCTCGTCGCCCCGCGCGGTTTCGTCGCGAACACCACACTCGATATCGCAACCGCCGCCCTCGGCAGCGAAGTCGATCTCATCCGCGGAACCTTCCGCCTCGGCTATTATTTGCCGTTCGGTCCGAAGTCGCTCACGCCGGGCGTCGTCGAAGACAAACGCGGCACGCCGTTGCAACGTTGGTTCCAACAATCCGGCATCGCGTTCGGCGCGCGCGCCGGCCTTGTCCATTCCCTTAATAACAGCGGGCCTGATGAAGCGACGACGCTGCCGATCGACGAACGCTTCTTCAACGGCGGCGCGACGAGCGTGCGCAGTTTCGGCGAGCGCCAGCTCGGGCCGCTCGATAAACATGGCAATCCGTTAGGCGGCGAGTTCTACACCGTGTTCAACGTCGAGTATACGTTCCCGATTTTCGGCGAGCTTCAGGGCGCGATCTTCACCGACGCCGGAAATCTTTCGCCCACGTCCGAAAATCCCGGCCTAACGGAACTGCGTTATGCCATCGGCGGGGGATTGCGCTACAGATTGCCGATCGGACCGATTCGTCTCGATTACGGAGTGAATCCGGATCGGCGTCCGGGCGAAGATTTCGGCGCGTTCCATTTCAGTTTCGGTTTCGCTTTTTAGCGCGTGCAAGATCGACAAGTGCATTTGGGCGATACGCCGCCGGAAATTTTTCGCGCGCAACTGCACGAGCTGGCTGATTGGATCGCCGACTTTCGAGAAAACATCGACAAGATCCGCGTCGCCCCTAACGAAAAGCCGGGCGCGATCCGCGCCGCCTTACCGGCGCACGCGCCGGATCGTGGCGAGCCATTCGAAAAAATTCTCGCCGACATCAATCGCATCATTGTGCCGGGAATGGTGCATTGGAGTCATCCGATGTTTCTCGGTTACTTCGGTTGGACCGCGACCGCGCCGGGACTTCTCGGCGAAATCGTGACCGCGCCGCTGAACGTGAACGCGATGACGTGGCGCACTTCGCCGGCGGCGACCGAATTGGAAACAGTCGTGATCGATTGGCTGCGGCAGTGGCTGGAGTTGCCGGACGAATTTGGCGGAGTCGTTTACGACACGGCGTCGGTCGGCGTCATGCACGCGCTCGCGGTCGCGCGCGAAGAGGCCGCGCCGGAAACGCGCAAGCTCGGATTGAGCGGGCGCGATCTTCCGCGCTTTCGCATTTACACTTCGGACCAGGCGCACAGCTCGGCCGAGAAAGCGGCGATCGCGCTCGGCCTCGGCGAAGAGAATGTCCGGCGCGTTCCGAGCGATGAACAATTTCGAATGAAGATGTCGATCTTGCGCGAATTCATCACGCAAGATCGACAATCAGGTTTCCGTCCGCTCGCGGTCATCGCGACCGTCGGAACGACTTCAACCGCGAGCGTGGATCCGGTTCCCGAGATCGCGGAGATTTGTCGCGTGGAAAAATTGTGGCTGCACATCGACGCCGCGTACGGCGGCGGATTCGCCATGCTGCCCGAATACAAATGGATCGCGGATGGCTGGAGCGATGCGGACTCCATCGTCATTAATCCACACAAGACGCTCTACGTCCCCCTCGATTTCAGCGTGCTCTATGTGCGCGATCTCGAACGGTTGCGCCGCGTCTTCACCCTTGTGCCGGAATATTTGCGCGGCGACACGGTGGAAGCGGAAAAGAATTACATGGATTACGGGATCCAGCTTGGCCGGAGATTTCGCGCGCTCAAAGCATGGGTCATCTGGCGTTCGTTAGGTCGCGAAGGAATCGTCGCGTTCATGCGCGAGCATCTGCGGCTGGCAAAATTGTTCGCCGACTGGATCAAAGCCGACAATCGATTCGAATTGTCCGCGACCGTCAGCATGGGCGTCGTGTGTTTTCGATTCATTGATAAGATCGACATGCTGAATTCAGAGATCGTCGAGCGGGTGAACGCGTCCGGCCGCGCGTATCTCACGCAAACAAAATTGAACGGCCGCACCGTCATGCGCGTCGGACTCGGGAATGTTTTGACGACGGAGGAGCATCTGCGAAATGTTTGGGAGCTGATTCAGCAAACGGCGGGAGAGATAAAATTATGATGACCTTTCTTCGCAAACATCGCGGCTGGCTCATGATCGTGATCACGATCCTGGCGCTCCCGTTCTGTTTGTATTTCGTGAAAACCGATTACAGCCGGATGCGATCGGACGCGGTGGCGACCGTCTATGGTCGCACCGTGACGAACACCGAATTTCAACGCAACGGCCGACTTTATTTCGTGGCGCAGGCGCTGGGCATGGACACGCTCACGCAATCCTTCGGCGGCAGCAGCGGCGATGAAGCGAAACAGGCCGCGGTTGCGTTCGCGCTGACGCTGCCGGTGTTGCAACATGAGGCCGATCAGTTAGGCATCGCGCCGACCGATGCGGAGAAGGCGGAGTTCATCAAAAATCTGCGCGGCTTGCGCTCGTCTAACGGGTTCGATCCGCAAAAGTATCGCGAGTTTTCGGAAAATATTTTACCGGCGAACGGATTTAGCGATGCGCAAATCGAAGAGCTGGCGGCGTACGCGTTGTCCCTTAATCGCATGAAAGACCTGGTCACGATCGGCGTGGCCGTGCCGGAGGCGGAGAGCAAGTCGGATTATGACTTGCGGAATGGCAGGCTGTTCGTGCAGGCGATTCGCGTGCGCAATTCCGATTTCGCGAAGGAAGTGAAGGTGAGCGACGACGAGGTGAAGAAATATTACGAGCAGCACGCGGCCGAATTCAAAACCGAGGAGAAACGCAAAGTGGAATTCGTCGCGCTCGCGCTCACAGACGAGCAAAAGAAATTGCAGGGCAAGGAACGCATCGATGTTTTGCAGAAGCTGGCCGATCGCGCGAACGAGATCACGCAGTCGTTAGGGGAGAAGAGCGCGGATTTTCACCAGGTCGCGGCGAAGTTTCAATTACCGGTGAAAGCGACGGCCGAGTTCACGCAAGCAGCGCCGGATCCGCAATTCAAAGCCGACCAGCAATTGACGACGGTGGCGTTTCAATTGAACGCGCAGGAGCCGAATAGCGACGCGGTGCAAACCTCGGACGGCTTCTACGTCTTGCATCTCGCGGGGGTGACGGAGGCGCGGCCGCTCGCGTTTGAGGAGGCGAAAGGTAAGATTGTCGATCTTTTAAAAAACAATCGCATGCGCGAGATGGCGATGAACAAAGGGCGCAGCGCCGTGCAGGAACTTCGCACGACATTGAAATCAGGCGCGCCGTTGAAGGTCGCGCTCGAGAAAGCGAATCTGAAAGCGGAGGCAGTGCCGCCGTTTACACTCGCGGAAGCGTTTGATCCGGCCGCGGCGGAAGAGACGAAAAAGGGCCGGCCGAAAGATTTTAACAACATCGCGATGGCCGCGTCGCAGACTCAACCGGGGGAGATCGGCGATTTCATGCCGTCGGAAGATGGCGGACTGATGGTGCTAGTGGAAAAGCGCGAGCCGCCCGACCCGAAGAAGTACGAAGCGGAACGCGCGGCGTTCGATGAAAAACTTTTGCGCACGAAACGCGACATCGTTTTCAACGAATGGCTGCACGATGCGCAACGCGACGCGGGTTTGTTCGCGGCGAAAGAGGAAGCATCGGCTCCGCCGGCGCGTGCTGGCGCTGCACCGCAACGCCCGGCCGGTCCGCCCGCGCCGCCAAAAAAATCCTAATCTTCGGTGGTGGCAGCCCTGTCGGCTGCGGGCTTAAGAATTTGCAGGCGACACGCCTGCCGCTACAGATGATTGTGGCGGAGTTCGACGAAATTTTCGATGACGCAAATGGCGACCTGGCGATTGGCGAACTGGAAAGTGCGGTCGAGAAATACCAGCGATGTGTCGATGTCGATCCAACATTTTTCGACGGGTGGCACGCGCTCGGAATGGCGCTGATGAAACTCGGGCGCTTCGATGAAGCGATCGCCGCCGGAAAAAAAGCGGTGGAGCTACGGCCTAACGACCAGATCGGCTGGACAAGTTTGTCCCTGTTTTACAATCGCGCCGGCAATATTAAGGAGGCGGAAGCGGCAGGAACGAAAGCGAAGATTCTGAGTTGGGGCGGCAAGGTCGCGAAGGAATAACCGAGGCGGAGTCGCGGCGCGCGTGTCCCGTTTCACGAAATGCGTAAAAAACATTGACCGCATGAGCGGTGGCGATAGGCTCGACGGCGAAAGCCCGAACAAAATTTATGAAAAGTTTTCTCTTTCTCTGTCTGTCCTATCTAACGGCATTCGTCATTACTTTTGCTCCGCGTTCGGCCCGTGCTGACGATTATGCGGACGCTCCGCGAGCTGCCGCTGATCGCGCCGCTGATATCGGTTCCGTCTTTTCCTTCCTCGATCCGAACGACAATACTTTCGCGGTAGCGGCGGTAACGATCGGCGGATTTATCGTCCCTTCGATGAATAGCAATCTTGGTTTCTTCGACAGCGGGGTGCGTTTCGTGTTCGCATTCGAAAACACGGGCGACGCCGCGACCGACTTTAGAATCGCGGTGACGCACTCGGCCCAAACGAGCAGAACGACTCAGCAGACTGCAACGATCACGATTAAGCAGAATCCATTGGTCGCATCGGGCCAAAGTTTCACTGCTCTGACTACGATCTCTCGCGGCGCATTTGGCCCGCCGGGCGCGCCAACTTTCGGTGGCGGAACTTCCGCCCAGCAGACTTCTGCCGTCACGAACGACCCCGCGACCGGGATTTCGTATTTCGGGGGGCTCATCGACGACCCGTTCTTTTTCGACCTTGGCGCCGAGCTCGCCTATCGCGCTTCACGGTTCGCTAATCAGACCAACCCGTCGATTCTCACGCGCGGCCGCGATTCGTTCTCCGGCTACAACACCATGGTCATCGCGCTCCGAATCCCAGTCAGCTTACTGCGCACCTCGGCGGGATCGGTCGTCGGACTGAGTGTTTTCGCGCAAAGGGATCAAGTGATCGAGCGATCACATAAGGGAAAGCGTCACGCAGTCACGGTGCTGAACATCGATCGCATGGGCAAGCCGTTCATTAATAATATTTTTACATCGTACGCGAACAAGGATGCGTACAATGCGGCGACTCCGAGCGACGATGCGGCGGGCATGTTCCTTTCGGACATTGACCAAACGCTCCAAGCTCTACAGACAAACACGACCTTCCGAAGCATCATTGAATCGGTTTATGTTACGCACGGGGATCTTCTCCGGCTCGACACGAGCATTCCTAACACCGGCACTGAGGGCGGAAAAAATCCCGAAGCCTCCTTTCCTAATGGTCGTCGGCCTAACGACGACGTCATCGACACCATCATCACGCTCGTGAACAACGGCGTCTTTCAAGGCGATTCCGTTAACGACAACGAGCTGCCGATGCGAGACGCCTTTCCGTTTTTCGCGCAACCGCACATGCCATTCCCTCCGGGCGCGGGCGCCGAAGATCTGACGCGAAATTAACGACGGCACTGAATCGAAGCGGCCGGAAGATCGAGAAGGAGTAGTTGTCGATCTTAGCAAGAATGCAGCTCACGTTTCGCCGCTTCGATCTGAAGCTCCGGCACAATTGGGTCGTGGCTAGCAGCCAGAAAACCGGCGGCCGGAGTGTTGTACCGATCGTTTTACTTGAGCTGCTTGATGACGGCGGGGTGATTGGTTACGGTGAAGCGGCGCCTTCGTTGCGATACGGCGAGAACGCGGAAACGTGCGTGGAGTTTCTGCGCAAGATCGACAACGTACGCCTGAGCTTCGATGACATAGAGGCGAGCCGGAGTTACATCGAATCGATTGCGCCTGACAATTACTCGGCGAAAGGCGCTGTGAACATCGCGCTCGTGGATGGCGCGGCCAAGAAAGCGAAGAAGTCGCTGCATGAATTTCTCGGGCTTGCGTTCACGGAAGGGAAACACGTCAGCTCGATCAGCATCGGCATTGATGAACCGGCGGAAATTCGGGCGAAGACGGAGGAAGTGGCGGCGTATCCAATTTTGAAATTGAAGGTGGGTTCGCCTAACGATCGCAAAAATCTGGCTGCGTTGCGTGAAGCTGCGCCGGAAAAAATTCTGCGCATCGACGCGAACGAAGCCTGGACGACAAAGGAGGAAGCGTTGCGTCACATTGAAGAGTTCGCGCAAGATCGACATGTTGAATTCATCGAGCAGCCGCTGCCGGCGGCGAATTCGCCTGAGGATTTCGCGTGGCTAAAAGCGCGCTCGCCCATTCCGATCGTCGCGGACGAATCTTACATGAACGCGAGCGATGCCGAACGTTGCGCCGAATGTTTCCACGGCGTGAATGTGAAGCTGGCGAAAACGGGCGGCGTAATTCGCGCGCTCGAGGCGTTGCGCGCGGCGCGTGGCGTCGGATTGAAGACGATGATCGGCAGCATGGTGCAATCGAGCATTCGCACTTCCGCTGCCGCGCATTTAGCGGAACTGGCGGACTGGCTCGACCTCGATGGCAACTTGTTAGTCAGCAACGATCCGTTCCGCGGCGTGACTATGCCTGACGGAATTCTCTCATTCGCCAACGCGCCGGAGCCGTTCGGTCTCCAGGTCGCGCCGCGCGAATGAAGATGTCGATCTTACCAAATGGTGACGCGCTTATCGGGCGGGCGCACCATCGGGCAGCCATCCGGCAGACCGAATGCCTTTTGAAATTCCGGTGTGTTCGAGAGCGGACCGTTGCAACGGAATTTTGCCGGTGAATGCGGGTCGGTGTTGAGCCGCAGCTTCAACGCTTCGTCGCGAATGTTCGCCCGCCAGACCTGCGCCCAGCCGAGGAAAAATCGTTGTTCGGGAGTGAACCCGTCGATCTTGTCCTGCGGTTTGTCCGCCAACGCCTTTTTCAGTGCAGCGAATGCGATCTTCACGCCGCCATCGTCGGCAATGTTTTCTCCCTGAGTCAGCTCGCCGTTGATGTGCAATCCGGGGAGGGGCTCGTAGTCCGAGTATTGCTTCACGATCTTGGCGGCTCGTTCCTTGTATTTCTGAGCCGACTCCGGCGTCCACCACTCGCGCAAGTTCCCGACTTCGTCGTATTGACGGCCCTGGTCGTCGAAGCCGTGGCTGATTTCGTGCGCGATCACGCCACCGATGCCACCGTAATTCACGCCGTCGTCGCCATCGGCGAAGAAAAATGGAGGCTGCAAAATTCCCGCGGGAAATACGATCTCGTTAAGATTCGGATTGTAATAGGCGTTCACGGTCGGCGGCGTCATGCCCCATTCGCTGCGATCGACTGGTTTGCCGATTTTCTTGAGCAGGCGATCGACCTCGAACATGGAGGCGCGCATGGCGTTCGTGAAATACGATCCGCGCTCGATGTTCAGCTTGGAATAATCCCGCCACTTGTCCGGATAGCCGATCTTTACCGTGATGGCGGTGAGCTTCTTGAGCGCGGCCTGTTTTGTTTTGTCGTCCATCCACTGGCAATTTTTGATCGCATCGCCCATTGCGCCGCGAACATTGCCGACTAATTCGTCGGCGCGCGCCTTCGCCTGGGGCGGGAAATAATCGGCCACATAAAGTTTCCCCAGCGCTTCGCCTAACGACGAATCGGTCGAAGCGATCACGCGTTTCCAGCGCGGCTTCAGTTGCTGCGCACCGGTCAGCGTTTTCCCGAAGAAGTTAAAGTCTTCATCCACGAATTCCTGCGAGAGCTCGCTCGCGCCCGCGTGGATCAAATGCCAGCGGAAATAATCCTTCCAGTCGTCGATTGAAGTAGAGGTGAAAACTTTATTGGCAGCCTTGAAGAAATCAGGCTGGCCGACATTGATATCGCCGGCATCAGCCAGATTCAGTTCCTTAAAATAATCGGCCCACTTGAAATCGGGAGAGAGCTTCTGCAAGCCGTCGGCCTTCATCTTGTTGTAGTTCTTTTGCGGATCGCGCAGCTCGACCTTCGTGCGTGATGCTTTGGCCAACTCTGTCTCCATCGCCATGATCTTTCCCGCGGACGCTTTTGCTTTCGACGCGTCAACACCGGCCAGCGTCAACATCTTCGTCACGTGAGCGAGATATTGGTCGCGAATCTTTTTCGAGGCCTCGTCGGTCTTGGTATAATAATCGCGATCCGGTAATCCGAGGCCGCCCTGGTAGGCCTGCGAAATAACCATCGTACTATTTTTATCGTCCTGGCCGGACGTAAATCCGAAGAGCGAAGTGATCCCCATCTTGTGCAGATGTGCGATTTCGCTCAGCACGCCTTGTCGATCTTTGATCGCATCGATGCGCTTCATCTCGTCGGCCAGCGGCGCGGCTTTGGCGGAGTTGATGGTCGCTTCGTCGATGCCGCTCGCATAATAATCGGCGACCTTTTGCGTCTCGGGATCGGCCTTCTGCGTGGTCGCGGTCTGCACTGCTTTGTCCGCGATGTCGTGAAGGGCGTCGTTATTTTTCTCAATCAGCGCGTTGAAACTTCCCCAGCGCGATTGGTCCGGTGGAATCGGGTTGCGCTTCAGCCAGCCGCCGTTGGCGTAAGTGAAAAAGTCGTCGCCCGGTTTAACCGACTCGTCGAAATTGTTCTTGTCGACCGGCGGCGCATTTTTGTCAGCGTCGGCTTGGGCTTTCGCCTGTTCGCTGGTCGCCCCTTCGGCCGGCGAAGTTGCCGGTGGCGGAGCTTTGTCCGTCGCCGGTCTGGCGGCGTCGTGAATATTTGGCGGCGGCGAGCTGCCGAGTGGCGGCGATTTCTGCGGTTCGGACTGCGCGAAGATCGACAACGCGCTGAGTAAAACGATGAGGATGACGGACGAGAGCGACTTAGTCATCGCGAAAGAAACGCGAGAGTTTCTCGCTTGTCCAATCGCGAACACGCGCGCGGCGAAGATGTCGATCTTGCGCGTGGAACTACAGTTGCTCGATGTGGTACCCGCGCGCCTGCAGCATTCCGAGCACGCTTTTTGGTCCGCTAAAGTGCATCGCGCCGGCGACGACTATTGTCGGCACACCCGATTTGATGGCACCCTCGATGACCGGAATCCACCGAGCATTCCGCACATCGAGAAATCTTGAATTTAATCCCGGCGCATCTTTGATCTCCGGCATTTCCAGCGCGAACATTTGCTGAGTATTACCGACTTTCCATGCGGCCACGGTTTGGCGAAAGCGCGCATCCCTCTGGTTGGCGAAGACGATCGCTTCGAGCAAATAGACTTCGCTTTCGATATCGCTCATGCCGGAAAACACGGCGACGTGTTCATCGACCGTCTCCAAACCGAACATCGGCCGATGAAGCGCTCTGGCTTTGCCCTCAACGTAATTGTCGAGGCCGTAGGCGCCGATGGGATGCTCGCGCACCGGATAATTCAACTCGTAGTGGGCGATGGCCCAGGCGCGCAGATGGGTCCAGTTGTAGCCGCCGCGCGAGATTTTCTTCAAGTACTCGTAGGTCTTGGGATTTACCTTTTGTTTGATTTCAACGTTGCCGGGCAGTCTGGCTGCACCGCCCAATTTGCTACTTAGCTCATCGTCGCGTTTTGGATCGTATTCGAAATAGAACTGCTGCGCTTGCTGGATCGCCCCTTCGATGATGGGCGGAAGCGGATAATCCGATGGCCGCAGGCTGTGAATCGAGCCGAGGAGATAGACCGGCGCTTTGGCGTTAGTGATGCGCCACAGACAATGTTTTCCGCCGGAACCCGGAGCCGCCGATTTCGTCCGCGCCACTGCGGAAGTCTTTGCAGTTGCGACTGGTTTGGTCGGCGCGGCGGGCGCTGTCGCCATCGAAAAAATGGTGGCGACAACGAACCAAATGCCAGGGCTGCTTCGAATAGAAGGTAAACGCATAACGTCTTTGTTCCCTTCTTCGAAAATTCTCATGTCAACGCGCGTATCTCGGCAGCAGAAATTTTGTATTTGCCTGATTGCCACGACGGCTGCGGCATTGCTGACGAGTAATGTTTTCGCCGCCAGCCCGTGGCAAATCATGAGAGTGGATGGGCACGATTACCTCACGCTCGAAAACGTGGCGAAGTTTTACGGATTTCCGGCGCCGGCGAGGGCTAATGACGGCAAGATCGACAATCGCAAGATCGACAATGGCAAAGATGAATTGCAATTCACGCTCGGCAGTCGCGAGGTGATGATCAACGGCGCGCGCAACTGGCTTTCGTTTCCAGTCGTCGCCAAAGACGGCAAACTGCTCGTCTCGCGTTTGGATTTGGCGAAGACGATCGAGCCGCAACTCCGACCGCACATGATCCCGAACGTCGGCAAAATCAAAACCGTCGTGCTCGACCCCGGTCACGGCGGTTACGACAAAGGCGCGTGCAGCGGATTCGGCTGCGAAAAAGATTACGCACTCGATGTTGCGAGAAAATTGCGGCCGTTGCTGCAAGCGAAGGGCCTGCGCGTGTTACTTACCCGCGAAGGTGATTACTTCGTCCCGCTCGAAGTGCGTGCGCGCATCGCGAACTCTTCGCCCGATTCCATTTTCGTCAGCATTCATTTCAACGCCACCGATTACAACGAAGCCGCCGCCGGTCTGGAAATTTTCTCGCTCACGCCGCTCGGCGCGCCATCGACGCACGAAGATTGGGTTCAGACGAGCGCTTTGAACGATCAGAACGGCACGCATGTCGATGGGCAGAGCCTCGAGCTTTCGTCCTGCATCTATCATTCAATGCTCGGTCACATCGCGGAGTTCGATCGCGGGATTAAGCGCGCGCGTTTCGCGGTTTTGCGCCTAACGAAAGTGCCGGCGGTCTTGATCGAAGGCGGCTTCGTCACCGAAGCGCGTGAGTCTCAGCAGATCGCGAACAAAGATTATCGAACCAAACTGGCGCTCGCCATCAGCATGGGCATCGATAATTACCGTTCGTTAGCCGATCGCAAGCAGCGGCCGTTGCTCGTGCGCGATTACACGCGCAAGAACGAGCCCGAATTGTTCCCGATCGACGTGAAGTTGCAAGATCCCGCCATCGCCGAGCCGACGATGACGCTCTGGTAAGATCGACATCTTCGTCTCGCACAACGTCCACAAAGGACACAACGGTTCGCAAAGTCTAAATTTGGGATCTCGTCGTCATCCTTAGCGACCTTTGTGGCCGTGGTGAGTCTCTTTAAGGATTGACCCGCGCCAGCGTCGTCCTCAGTCTCGCAACTTCACGCAGTTGAACCGAAAGGACTTATGAAAAAATACATCACGTCGATAGTTGCGGTCTGTTTTGCCTTGAGCGCTGTTTGTTTCGCCGCCGGCGCGGATAAGGACGCAATCGAAGCGAAAGAAAAAGCCGCCTGGCAGGCGTTCAAAGACAAGAGCGCCGACGGCTTCCAAAAAGTCGTTGATAAAGATTTCCGCGGCGTTTACGACGACGGCATTTCCGATATGGCCAAGGAAGTGTCGGACATGAAAAAGTGGGACATGAAATCGTTTAGCATCAGCGATTTCAAAGCTTTCTCCGACGAGAAGGACGTGATCGTCACGACGTACGTGGTGAAGGTTGAAGGCACGTTCGACGGCAAAGATGCATCCGGCACAATGAACGCCGGATCGGTTTGGAAAAAAGAGGGGAACGACTGGCTCGCGATTTTCCACACGAATGTGAAGCAGGAAGCGGCGACGAAATAGTTAGCGAAATTTTCTCACACCAAGTCCACGAAGGACACAACGTCGTTGGGAAGTTGTGTTCCTTTGTGACCTTCGTGTCCGTTGTGTGAGATGTCTTTGACTTCACGGACACGGGTCTTATTCTGAAAACGTAGTGCGGGGGAGCCGTAGTGGCTGAGAGGTCCGAAGAAATTCGGACGACCCTTTGAACCTGATGCGGGTAATGCCGCCGAAGGAAGGTCCGATTCTCAGCCATGCGTTTTCTGCGCATGGCTTTTTGTTTTATGAAAACAAATTCGAATGGCGCCACAGAACCGAAGGCAGAAAAGCCTTTGCCTAACAGCAGGAAAATCTACCTGAGCGGTTCGCTCCATGTTGATCTTCGCGTGCCGTTGCGGGAGATCTCGCTCGCTCCGACGAAGACGATGTCGGGCGAGATCGAAGTGAACGAGCCCGTGCGCGTTTACGACACGAGTGGTCCGTGGGGCGATGCATGCGTGACGCTTGATCCAATACAAGGATTGCCGGCGTTGCGCGCAAAATGGATTCGCGATCGCGGCGATGTCGAAGAGATCGAAGGTCGCGTCGTTAGGCCGATTGATGATGGATATCTGTCGGAGAAACACGCGGCTTCCAAAAATGGAAACGGAAGCGCGTCATTCAATCGTTCGGATCGGAAGCCGCTGCGCGCGAAGTCGCATGCGGTATCGCAACTGTATTACGCGCGGCAAGGAACCATCACGCCGGAAATGGAATTCATCGCGATCCGGGAGAATCTCGGACGCGCAAATTCATCTTCTGTAGCGGCGGTCTATGACCGTCGCAAAATAGATCCGGAAAAAGTGCGACGCTCACAGAGCGCCGCTACAGAAGGAATCGCTCGCAATTCTCTCGCTCATCAGCACCCCGGCGAATCATTCGGCGCAAACATTCCAAAAGAAATAACTCCCGAGTTCGTCCGCGACGAAGTCGCGCGCGGGCGCGCCATCATCCCCGCGAACATCAATCACCCGGAAAGCGAGCCGATGGTCATCGGCCGCAATTTCCTCGTAAAAATCAACGCCAACATCGGCAACAGCGCCGTCGCGTCGTCGATCGAGGAAGAAGTCGAGAAGATGCGTTGGGCCACGAAATGGGGCGCCGACACCGTGATGGATCTTTCCACCGGCAAAAACATTCACGCCACCCGCGAATGGATCATTCGCAACTCGCCCGTGCCCATCGGCACGGTGCCGATTTATCAGGCGCTCGAAAAAGTCGGCGGCCGCGCCGAAGAACTGACCTGGGAAATTTATCGCGACACCCTCATCGAACAGGCGGAGCAGGGGGTCGATTACTTCACCGTCCACGCCGGCGTTCTATTAAGATACATCCCGATGACGGCGCGCCGCGCCACCGGCATCGTTTCACGCGGCGGCTCGATTATGGCGAAATGGTGTCTCGCCCATCACCAGGAAAGTTTTCTCTACACGAAGTGGGACGAGATTTGCGAGATCATGGCCGCCTACGACGTCAGCTTCTCCATTGGCGACGGTCTCCGGCCCGGTTCCATCGCCGACGCGAACGACGAAGCGCAGTTCGCCGAGCTGTTCACCCAAGGCGAGCTGACCCAGCGCGCCTGGAAACAGCACGTCCAAGTGATGAACGAAGGCCCCGGCCACATCCCCATGCACATGATCAAGGAGAACATGGAGAAGCAGCTCGAATGGTGCGACGAAGCGCCGTTCTACACCCTCGGCCCGCTCACCACCGACATCGCGCCCGGCTACGACCACATCACCAGCGCGATTGGCGCGGCCATGATCGGCTGGTACGGCTGCGCCATGCTCTGCTATGTCACCCCGAAAGAACATCTCGGTTTGCCGAACAAGAAAGACGTCAAAGACGGCGTCATCGCTTACAAGATCGCCGCGCACGCCGCCGATTTAGCGAAGGGCCATCCCGGCGCGCAATATCGCGACAACGCAATTTCGAAAGCTAGATTTGAGTTCAGATGGGAGGACCAGTTTAACTTGGCGCTCGACCCGGAGACGGCCCGCGAGTTCCACGACGAGACGCTTCCTCAAGAAGGCGCGAAGACAGCGCACTTCTGCTCGATGTGCGGCCCGCACTTCTGCTCGATGAAGATTACTGAGGACGTCCGAAGGTACGCCGCGGAGCAGGGCGTCACGGACGACGCCGCACTGGAGATAGGTATGCAGGACAAGGCGACTGAGTTCGCAACCACTGGCGGTAATGTGTACACGAAGGCGTGATACGAAATTGAATCGTAAATTATGGCGATAGGATTGTTTTCGAACGCGGAGCGTAAGGCAAAGGAAGCGGAAAGCTTCCCAGCAATCTTCGGTGCCATAAACCTAACGAGTATTCGAGAAAACGTTGCCGAGATTCTGAAGCTGATCGGCCGAGATGGTATCTTTCGCGAATATACTCTACACGACGCGACTCATATAGACGCAGTGCTCGCGTTAGTGGACAAATTAATTCCGCCGGATACTGCTGCTCGCCTACATACGGCGGATTGGCTAATAATCGTTCTATCGTGCTACCTTCACGATCTAGGGATGCTGGTAACGAAGCGGGAGTTCGACTCGCGCGAGGCGTGTGAAGACTTCGTCGAGTTTCGAAAACAGCTTCTTAGCGGAGACAAGGGCGCAGATTACGAAGACGCGCTGAAGAAACTTAGTGCTAATGAACGGGAAGAGTTTCTATATCAAGAATTCGTCCGCACGAATCATGCACGACGCATCTTTCATTGGATCCAAGGACAAGATGCGCCGCAATACGGTGACGCGAAAGCAGCCGTTGAGGCGATCAATGGTTTGTTGGCCGGGATGGAGCCGGTCGTACGCGCCGATTTGGCGAAGGTCTGTCTGAGCCATCATGAAGATGACCTATTCGACTTCGAGAAGTACCAGGTTAACCGCGTCTATGGTGATGACAGCGCTGGCCAGGCGAATTTGCAGTATGCAGCACTGATTCTTCGCACTGCCGACGTCCTGCAGATTCAGAAAAAGCGGGTCCCTCCGGTTCTGTACAAGCTCATAGATCCGAGCAATCCAAAGAGCCAGGAGGAGTGGGCAAAGCAAGCGGGAGTGCGAGCAGTAAAGCCAAAGTATCTGCCGAACGGCGCACCGTCAGATATCGTAGAGGTCCACGCTTCGTTCGACAAGGAAAGTGCCTACTTTGGCTTGCTTGCGTATCTTCAACAATACGCGGGCCGCGAGTTGGAGCGTTGTTTTCAGTGGGCCCGTCAGGCCGAACAGAAAGGCGCAACGTACGCATTCCCGTGGAGGACTATCGACTCTTCGCAGGTAGAGCCACTAGGTTTCGAAGGACGTAGTTACGGTTTTCGCCTAGATCAGGAAAAGATACTCAAGCTTCTTACCGGCCATACTCTGTACAACGACTACCGTGTTGCTGTGCGAGAAGTTCTTCAGAACGCGCTTGATGCGGTTCGCTTCCGAAAGCACTTGAACAAGGACGAAGCGATTGGCCGGGTGGATGTAATGTGGGATTCGAAGGCTCGTAAGTTGACCGTTCGTGATACCGGAACGGGCATGACGCAAGATACAATCGAGAATTTCCTTCTAAATGTCGGATCGAGCTTTTATCAGAGCGAGTCTGTCTTACAGAAGTATAGCGACTTTTCGTC
>JBEEGX010000139.1:0-3086 GCA_041167105.1 Verrucomicrobiota bacterium | reverse complement strand
GGGCATCGTCTTGCGTGAGCCATCGGTCGTAGCAGTGCAAGCGGGCACAAATAAAGTGCTCGCGGTCGGTGACGAAGCCAAGCGCATGCTTGGCCGCACGCCATCGAACATCGTGGCGGTGCGCCCTTTGAAAGATGGCGTGATTTCCGACTTCGAAGTGACCGAAGCGATGCTGCGCCATTTTATTTCCAAGGTGCACAATCGCCGAGTGCGCGCGCGGCCGCGTGTTGTGATCGCGGTGCCGTCGGGAATTACGGAAGTGGAGAAGCGCGCGGTGCGCGAATCGGCCACCCATGCCGGCGCGCGCGAAGTGTACTTAATCGAAGAGCCGATGGCGGCGGCGATCGGTGTCGGACTTCCGGTGCAGGATCCGGCGGGCAACATGATCATCGACATCGGCGGCGGAACGACGGAGGTCGCGTTGATTTCGCTTTCAGGAATTGTGTTCAGTCGCAGCGTGCGCGTCGCGGGTGATGAACTCGACGAAGCAATCGTGCAATACATGAAGCGCGCTTACAACCTGATGGTGGGCGAGCGCACGGCGGAAGAAATTAAAATCAAAATCGGCTCGGCTTATCCGAGCGAAAAAGAAACGAGTGTGGAGGTGAAAGGCCGCGATCTAGTCGCGGGATTGCCGAAGACATTGATGATCACGTCGCAGGAAGTGCGCGAAGCTTTGCTCGAACCGATCTCGACCATTGTCGATTCGGTCCGCATCACGCTCGAACGTTGTCCGCCGGAATTGTCGGCGGATCTGGTCGATCGTGGATTGGTGCTGGCGGGTGGCGGCGCGCTGTTGCGCGGGTTCGACAAATTGCTCAGCGAGGAAACTGGTTTGCCTGTGCACGTGGCGGAAGATCCGTTGAGCGCGGTGGCGGAAGGAACGGGCAAATGCCTCAATGAACTTAAATTTTTGCGTCAGGTCGCTTCAACCGATCGTCGATGGTGATAAGCGACGTTCGCTAAGATCGACAATCGCATTCGCGCGATCGCGATGAAGCGCACGAACGTCATCGCGCTGCTGGTTCTGGGCGCCATTCTCGGATTGCTCTTTAATCTCGGGCCGGACAAGACGCGCGATTTTCAAGCGAAAGTCTACCAACTCGTCGCGCCGTTGTTGAGCGGCGGGTCGGGGATTCAAAAACAAATCACGCAAGTGCGCAGCGGATTGAAGTCGCTCGAAGAACTCGAGCGCGATAATCAGAATTTGCAGACGCAAAATCGTGAGCTGCGCGCGACCAATCAGGCGTTGCGCGATACCGAGCATGAAGTGAATCGATTGCGGCACGCGCTGCAATACAAGGAACGTTCGGTGTTCAAGCTGGTGCCGGCGGAAATTATCGCGCGCGATGCATCGACCTGGTGGCACACGGCCACGATCAATCGCGGCAAGGAAGACAAGATCGACAACGACATGCCGGTGATCACCGATGAGGGACTCGTCGGCAAGACGACGACGGTGAGCCAGAATATTTCGATCGTGCTGCTGATTTCGGACGAGAATTGCAAAATCGCGGCGAGCATTGAAGGCACGCGCGAGCAGGGGATCGTGTCGGGCGAACGCGTCACGACTGGCATCACGCCGATGTTGAATCTGAATTTTCTATCGAAGCAGGCGAACCTTCAGCCGGGTCAGAAGGTTTATACTTCCGGAGTGGGCGGAGTTTTTCCTTCCGGTTTACTTATCGGCACGGTGAAAACTTTCAAAGTGCGCGAGCTCGACGGCCAGGCGCAGCTGACGCCGGCTGTCGATCTTTCCCATCTCGAGGATGTGTTCGTCGTGACCGGCACGACGAAAGGCGCGAAATGATTTTCTTCGCCATACTGCTGGTGCTGGTTTTGATCGCGCAGATCGCGGAGTTTTTTATTCCGCCGATTCGCTCGCTTTTCAACGCGCACATTTATCTCGCGCCGCTGATCGTGTTTTACGGCGCGGTCGTGTTGCCGTTTCCGCTCATGCTCGCGCTGGCCTTGTATGCCGGATTCCTGCTCGACACGCTGACGGTGCAGGTGATCGGCGGCAAAGTTGAAATCTCATTGGGCTGGTCGATACTCCTCTACGCAGTGCTGGCCGGTGTTATGCATGGACTGAGGCCGCTATTCGTTAGGGGACGTTGGGAGGTGCATTGCATCGTGGCCGGTCTTTGCACCTCGGCCATTATCTTTGCGCAATATCTAATGATCACGTTTCGGCGCGGGACCTTTTCTTTTAGCAAAGAAGTTTGGTGGCAAATCGGAACCCCGGGCCTGGTCGCGATCCTCGTTTCGCCAGTGGTGTTTTACATTTTGCATTGGATTGCGCGGGCAACGAACCCGACGTTGCTGGAAAGGAGACGCTTCGATACATGAACCGGCGCAAACTTAACCCGCGTCTCCGGATTCAATTCGTCGCGTTTGTGATGTTGTTAGGCATCGCGGCGCTCGGCCTGCGTTTGTGGTGGATTCAAGTTGCGCACGGCGCGGAATGGACCGCGCAGATTCGCGGCAGCTCGCAAGCGACGGTGCGGATTCCGTCGGTACGCGGTGAGATTCGCGATCGCAACGGTCTGGCGTTGGTGACAAACCGCGCGAGTTACGAAGTCGATTTTTATCTGCCGGAAATGGTGAAGGGCTATCGCGAGCGTTACGGGCAACCGCCGTTGACCGAATATCGCGCCATCATCAGCGGCATGCCGAAAGACCAGAAGATCGCCGACATTATTAAGATCGTGAACGACGGCGTCGTCCCGCGCTTGGAAGATCTCGATCTTGCACGCGACTACAATTCGAAACTACTCGAACGCCATTATCGCAACGACACTGAGGTTCCGTTTTCCTACATCAAGGACATCGATTTCGCGACGATGGCGAAGTTCTCCGAGCACGATGTCGGGTTGCCCGGAGTGGACATCGCGATCAAGCCGGTGCGCTCCTACGTGTATGGCGCGTTGGCGGCGCATTTGCTCGGCTACGTCGGCGCGCCCGACGACACGAACAAAGAAGAGGCGCGCAAGTTCACCTTCTACCAGGGCGACGTGGATGGGAAAACGAACGTCGAGAAGTCGATGGACGAGTACCTCCGCGGGAAGCCGGGCGTGCGCTACATG
>JBEEGX010000138.1:0-7279 GCA_041167105.1 Verrucomicrobiota bacterium | reverse complement strand
GTTGCGGCGATAACTTTGAACTGGTTGCCGTCGCCGCGCCGCTCGCGCTCGGCGAAGCACTAGATGTCGATCTTGCAGTTGTCGATCCAACGGCTGAATCATCCACAACATCGATCGACGAATTCTCGACGCCGTTCACGGTTTTGCGATTCGAATTGTCCGGATCAAACGCCCAATCGCTTACGTTCACGAAAAATTTGTAGCCGTAACTTCCCGGCGAAAGCGAAACCGTCGTCGTCCAAACGCCGTCGCTGCTTTTCGTCATCGGCTGCGCCTCCCAATTTTTGCATTCGCACATGAGCGCGACGCTTTGCGCATCCGGCTTCACGTAACGAAACTCGACGTCTTTCGCGCAGATGGCCGCGGGCAACGCGACGAGCACGACGACAAACGCACGGCGCACAATCGCGGCGAGCCAGCGCACGAAAAATCTGAGCGCAATCCCGAAAGACATTTTCGATTGGCCGCGGGTGCGGTCGCGAAATTGAATCGGAATCTCGCGCACGCGCATTGTCGATCTTGCGCGGGTAATTGTTTCGAACGCAATTTTGAATCCGACGGTCGGCGGAGAAATCTCGAGCAAGCGCGCGCGACGAATGGCGAAGAAGCCGCACATCGCGTCATGCACGCCGGTTACCGGATACGCGATCGCTGCGCCGGTGCGCGACAAAATTTTTCGCCACGGCGGCCAGCCCGAGGTCGATCCGCCTTTGATGTAACGACTGCCGACGACCATGTCGGCTTCGTTTGCGATAAGCGGGCCTAACAAATCATTGATGCGCTCCGGCGGATGACTCAGGTCCGCGTCCATCACGACAAGCAACTCGCCTTCGGCCGCGCGCGCGCCGGCCATGATGGCCGCGGCCAGCCCGGGTAGATGTCGATCTTGCGCGAGTACACGCACGGGATGCGACGCTCGCAATCGCTCTACCACGTCCTGCGTTCCGTCCGTCGAATCGCCATCGACGAATAGAACTTCGTGCGGCATTAAATTCGCGAAGATTTGCCTAACAAGCGGCTCGACGTTCTCCGCTTCATTGCGCGTCGGGACGATGATCGAGACGCGTTCGTTCAACCGCGCAACGCCTCGGTAAATCGCACGAGATCGTCCGCGACTTGTTCGACCCGTGCGACGACCTTTTTGTCCTTGAGCGCGTCGCCGTCGAACGCATCGCCGGTTGCATAAACGAATCGCGGAATGATGACCGTGCGAAAATCGAGCATGAGACTGTTCGCGTAGGCCATCACCGCCATGTAGCTGCTCGTGCCGCCAGCCGCACACAAAAATCCCGCGACCTTGTCTTCCCATGCGCTGCCGGTGAGCTCGATCATGTTCTTCGCGCTCGCGGCGACGTCGTAATTGTAAACCGGCGCCGCGACGAGAATGCCGTCCGCGGATTCAACCGCGACATTCAACTTTTTCGCGCCCTCGTTGAGATAACATTTGTCCGCATCGCACAACGGCAGGTCGAGCTCGCGCAGGTCGATCCATTGGCAATCCACCTTCTTCTTTTGCAAATGCGCGAAGGCAACGCGCGCCATGCGCCGGCTGTTGCTGTCGGGATTTCCGCTCGTGCTGATGACCAGATATTTCGCCATAACCGCGCCGCCAGTTTAGGTGCGCACTGCGCGATTGCCAATCACGCACCGAAAAGTGTATGTCGATCTTATGCAAGTCTCGCCTAACGGCAGCGACCGGATATACGGCTTCACCAAATTCGTCGCGGCATTGCTCGGCGGCATCGTTCTCTACGCGTTCGTCGTCTTGTATTTCTTTCCGACGCACACGAAACAACTTTTCGCCTGGCCGATCGCGCCACCCATGACCGCGATGTTCATCGGCGCGGCCTACGCGAACGGCGTCGTCTTTTTCGCGAACGTTTTGCTCGGCAAGAAATGGCATCGCGTCTGGGCGCCACACATCGGCGTTTTCACTTTCGCCACGCTCTTGCTCATCGCGACGTTTTTGCATTGGGACCGGTTCACGCACGGACATCCGGTGTTTTACATTTGGGTTTTCATTTACGTCGTCGCGCCAATCCTGACGCCAATCGCGCTCATTCGAAATCTTCGCGAAGATCGACATCTACCCGAGGAACGCGATGCGATCGTGCCCCAATCGCTGCGTATCGTGTGGCTCATCCCCGCACTCGCATTTCTTTTGCTCGCGCTCTACGGCTTTGCGAATCCGAGCGCGATCATTCCGCATTGGCCCTGGAAAGCGACGCCGCTCACCATGCGCGTGATCATGTCGTTCTACGCGCTCGTCGGTGTCGGCCCGCTCGTCGTGCAACGCGAGGCGCGCTGGTCTTCGTGGCGCATCGGCGTCATCGGCGTGATCGTCTGGCACGCGCTCGTGATTGCGGCCGCGTTATTGCGCCGCGCCGACTTTAAGGCCGGCTCGTTAGGCGGCTGGTGGATCATTGTTGAAATTATCTTGCTCGCCGCCGCCGCGGTCACATTCGTCATCATGGAAACGCGCGCGAAAACATCGCGAACGGTTTCCTGATTCGCCATGCCGATCGTCAATCGCATCCTCTCGCTGCCGAAGGGTGATTCGATGGAGATTCTCGAGAACGCGTCGATGACCGGCGGCGCGCGCACGCGCATTCGTCTTGTCTTTAAGCCGGGCGGCTCGCGCGTTCCACCGCATCGACATCTGCTCCAGGACGAAACTTATGAGGTGCTTTCCGGAACGGTCACTTACATGCTCGACCGCAAGATTCATCAAGCGCCGGCCGGCACGACGTTCACGCTGCCGAAGGGCGTGCTTCACGAACATTACACGGTCGGGCCCGAGGACGCGGTCTCGATTCAAACGATGACGCCGGCGCTCGACTTCGATGTGATTGTCGAAAATCTTTTTGGTCTTGGCAGCGAAGGTCGCGGCGTGAACGCGATCGATGCGCTGATGCAAGGGTTGGTTTGGATCCGGAAAATGCAGGGACCGTTCTATCTTGGGCTGCCGATTTGGTTCCAGCGCGCCTTGGCCACTGTCATGACGCCGATTGCGTATTTGTTCGGTTATCGCGCAGTTTATAAGCGCTTTAGCGGCGAAGAACGGTGACGGAGCGATTGTCGATCTTGCGCGCGCTTACTGCACTTGCACGGTCGCGCCCTTCTCGATCGTGAAATCTATGCTCGCGGTCAATTTGCCATTTAGATACAGCTCACAGCGATATTTTCCAAGCGGCCAGCCTCCTTTCGGCTGCGCCAACGCAAAAACACCGCTGTCCTCCGGCTTGTACGCGGTCGTAACCGCTTGCGTGATTTTGCTATCGTGCGGCGCGTCGATCCCGACATCCTCCGCCAGCCAAATAACGCCGATACGATCTCCCGCGGCCAAACCACTCCCGTCCCAGAACGCGCGGATCTTCGGCAGGTCGGACGTAAATTTTGAAATTGGCTCCTTGCGTTCGTCTTTCGCGAGAACCGCGTGCAATTTTTTCGCGGCGGCGGATGGCAATTGTTCGGGTGCGAGGATCGGTTTCTGCAATGGGTCCTCGCCCCGCGCGGCCAGCGCGGAGAGGAGCAACAGCAGTACAAAACGAATCTTCGGCCTCACGGCGAAAATGAAGATGTCGATCTTGCACTTGTCGATCTAAACTTGCGCGCGATGGAAACATTGTCCGAGCGCGCTTTGGCCACGCTGCACGAATGGGTGCAGTCGGAAAGTCTGCGCAAACATTATTATGCGGTCGCCGATTCCATGAAACATTTCGCGCAATCGCGCGGCGAAGATGTCGATCTTTGGCAGGCAGTCGGCCTCTTGCACGACATGGATTATGAAAAACATCCCAACACGGAGCAGAGCGCGACCGAAGGACATCCGTTTGTCGGAGTGAAATGGCTGCGCGAGAACGGTTGGAGCGAAGAAGTTTGTCGCGCCATTCTTTCGCATGCCGATTATGCGAACGTCTCGCGCGAGACGCCGCTCGAGAAAACGCTCTATGCCGTGGACGAGCTCAGCAGCTTCGTCATCGCTGTCGCGCTCGTTAGGCCAAGCAAGCGCATCGAAGATGTCGATCTTGCGAGCGTGAAAAAGAAGATGAAAGATAAGGCGTTCGCGCGTGCCGTGAACCGCGACGACATCCGCCGCGGCGCCGAGGAACTTGCCATACCGCTCGAGGACGTGATCACTAACGTCATCGCCGCATTAAAAACCGATGCGCAACGCCTCGGTCTCGCCGGCGCGCCGCCTTAAAGTTTTTCGGCGACAATTTCCAAGACCAGCGGCGTGATCATGACCGCACTTGGATTCTTCTCGGCCGCGGCCAGATCAGCGCGCACCTTTTCCGCGAATGCGTCGTCGATGCGACCCATTTGTTGCAATCGGGGCAAATAAACTTCGATAAACCCTTTCGGCCATTGCCACATGAATTCGTCGGGACGGACGCAGAACAAGAGCGGCTTGACCGAACGAATCGCGAAACCATTTCGCTGCAGCTGCGCCGGCAAATCGCGGCCGGCGTCGGGATCGCCGCCCGATTCCTGCCAGGTCGCGATGACGTGCTCACGGAATTTCTCCTGCATCGGCAACGCCGGCAGAAAATGCCACGTTTCGTAGTGGCCGTATTCATGAAAGATCGACATCGAACCTTTCGGCATGATCCCGGAGAGTTTCTCGATCAATCGCGCCGGCTCCTCCACGAATGATAAAACCCAGCGGCACCAACTGAAATCGTATTCGCCCTTCGGCAATTCGTCCGTCATCAAATCGATTTCGTGCGCCTGCACGTTCGATAGACCGCGCGCCTGCGCCGTTTCGGTCAGCGCGCGAACGAAATTATGCGAACGCTCCAGCGCGACGACTTCACCAGTGCGTCCCACGATTTCGGCAAGATCGACAGTGGCGTAGCCGGGCCCGGCACCGACGTCGAGTACACGTTTGCCGGTCGTGATCCCGGCGCGCTGCCAGCAGTCCAAAGCAACCGCGCGCCAGACGCGATGCTGCAAGCCGAGGCGTTCCAGCTCCTCCTCATGTGTGCCAAGCACGTAATCGCGTTCGCTCACGCGAAGACGATTACGAATTGCCGCCGAGTTGCCAGTGGATTGTGCGAACGAAATTCAGGCAGCGAATTGCAAGATCGACATGTCGATCTTGCGCGAATCCGTTACGGCGTGAGAAAAGTTTTACCGGTGTAGGGATCTTTCACCTCGGTTCCCGGCGGGAAATCGCGCACGTCGATGTATCCGCTGTTCGGGGCGAACGGGCTCGTCACGAAACCCTTCTTCCCCGCCACCGGCGTGGCATAGGGCGAATCGGTTTTGCCGCTCGTGCTCCTGGTCGCGCGTTGGGCCGAGCGCGTGTTCACTTCGTTAGGCGGCGAATACACTCCGCGCTCCTTCTGCTCGCCGCTTTCTTCCGGTGGAGCGCGCCGATGAACTCGCGACGTCTTTTGCTCCGGCGCCGTCATGGCATGACGCACGCGCTTGAAAAAATTCTCGAACGGCCCGGCGCGCATCGGCGCGGGCAAGATCGACAAGAGTAAGATCGACAACGTCATCACCGCGATGCCGTCGCGGATTAATTGCCCCAGCCGTCGGTGAGCAATTCGCATGTTTCTTGGACGGCGACGCGCCAGATTTTCATCATCTCTTCGTCACTGCGTTGGTAAAGTCCGCCCCAATTTCCATCGCCAAGGTATTTGCGCAGGGCGGGCGGATCGAGCTGCTTGATCAAATCGATATCGCTCATCGGCTTCGGTTGTGCCGGCATCTTCACGTTCGTTAGGCGGGTCCACGGAAAATTTTCCATCCACGATGCATGCGACGCGTTGGGATCGATCGCCTGCACCTGCGCCCAAACTTTCGGCGCGTTCCACCAGTTGTGCCACTTCACGCGCACGCCGGGATTGTCCGCCATCCACTCGGCGGCGAGTCCCTGCCCCGGCACATTTCCGCCGTGACCGTTGACCATAACGATCCGCTTAAAGCCGTAGGCCGCAATGGAATCGAGAATGTCACGCAAGATCGACATGTAGGTTTGCGCGCGCAGGCTCACCGTTCCCGGATAGGCGCGAAAGTACGGCGTGATCCCGTAGGCGAGCGCCGGAAAAACCGGAATGCCTAACGATTCGCCGGCTTCACTCGCGAGTCGCTCGGCCAGAATGCTGTCCACGCTCAAACTCAAATAGGCATGTTGCTCGGTGCTCCCCAGCGGCACGACGCAGCGATCGTCGCGCTTCACCTGCTCCTCCACCATCATCCAGTTCATCTCGCTGATGCGCATGCGCGGAGTTTGCGCGGTCGAAATGAAGATGTCGATCTTACAGCGAGAGCCGTGATTTAATCTCCGCCGCTAGCTCGTTAGGCGAACGGCCGAGCTCAACCGTGATCGCATCGGCCTCGCTTTGCGGCTCTTCCAAATCGGCAAATTGGCTGCGCAACAATTCCGGATTCATGAAATGGCCGCGACGCTGCTCGAGTTGCACGCTGATTGCCGCGAAGTCGCCGCGCAGGAAAATGAATCGAACCTGCTCATTCACCCGCAGACGATCGCGATATTTTTTCTTCAGCGCCGAACACGCGACCACGGCGTTTTGGTTTTCGTCAAGAGAACGCGCGATCAGAGCGCGCAATTGTTCGAGCCACGATTGTCGATCTTCGTCGGTCAACGCCACGCCGCGTTTCATCTTGGCGATGTTGTCAGGCGAATGAAAATCGTCGGCGTCGAAGAATTGCCAGCCAAGCTCTTGCGCGAGCAATTTGCCGATAGTCGTCTTCCCTGCGCCGGCGACACCGCAAATGATCACGACCATGTTCGTACTTTACTCCGAATTGAGTCGGAGTTGATCTGAAGGTCGATGAGCGAGCGCAAACGTTTGTTGTGGATCGACATTGCCAAGGCGCTGGCGATTTGCTGGGTCGTCTATTTTCATTTTTTCCGGACGGTCTACGAGCATTACCAGCTTTTGCCTAACGATTGGCACGATCTCGCGGCGGCGACGATGTCGATCTTGCGCACAATCTGGTGGCAGGTTTCGGGTCTTGGATTTCACGCCGTCGGCGCCTTCATCATCCTGAGCGGCTGGACGCTGATGCAATCAACGCTGCGCCGCGCCGAGTCTGGTCGGGTCGCATGGGGAAAATGGTACGTCGCCCGGTTCGTTAGGCTTTACCCGATGTATTGGGTCGCGCATCTCGTTTACCTCTTCTCGCCATTTGTCGCGCGGCTGGAGCCGGTCGATGAGCGCATCATTCTCAGCCTGCTCGGCCTGCGCTTCATCAACATCGAGATGAACTTCATGTACCTCAACGCCGCGTGGTGGTACTTCTC
>JBEEGX010000137.1:0-7757 GCA_041167105.1 Verrucomicrobiota bacterium | reverse complement strand
TGGGCGGCGCTCCGCGTCTACAAGATCGAAAAGAAACGCCGCGGTGTCGGTGACCGCATCTTTCTCGAGCGCGTCTTTCACAAGCTGATGCTGAACTTTACCTGGTGGGTGAACCGAAAGGATGAAGAGGGACGAAACGTCTTCCAGGGTGGATTCCTCGGTCTCGACAACATCGGCGTGTTCGATCGCAGCGCGCGGTTTGCGGACGGCAGTCATCTCGAGCAGAGCGACGGCACAAGTTGGATGGGAATGTTCTCGCTCAATCTCATGCGCATCGCGATCGAGCTTGCGGCGGAAAATCACGTTTACGAAAATATCGCGACGAAGTTCTTCGAGCATTTCCTCGGCATCGCCGCGGCCATGAACAATCTCGGCGGCAAAGGCATCGGTCTTTGGAATGAAGAAGACGAATTCTATTACGACGTGCTGCACACGCCCGGCGGGCGTTATTTGCCGCTGAAAGTGCGTTCGTTAGTCGGCTTGATGCCGCTGCTCGCGGTCGAGACCATTCAATGGCAGCTGATCGACGCACTGCCCGGATTCAAAGCGCGTCTCGAATGGTATCTCGAACATCGGCCCGATCTCGCCAGTCTGGTTTCGCGCTGGCAGGAACCGGGCATGAAAGAGCGCCGCCTCGTTTCGCTCACGCGCGGTCATCGCATGAAATGTCTGCTGCGGCGCATGCTCGATCCGGAAGAATTCCTGAGCGATTACGGCATCCGTTCGCTTAGCAAATATCACGAGGAAAATCCATATCGCATCACCATTCGCGGCGAAGAAAAAGTGGTGAGCTACGAACCAGCCGAATCGCAGACCGGAATTTTCGGCGGCAATTCAAACTGGCGCGGGCCGGTTTGGTTCCCGATCAATTATCTTCTCATCGAATCGCTCCAGCAGTTTCACCATTACTACGGCGACGATTTCAAAGTCGAATGTCCGACCGGCTCAGGAACTTTTTTAAACCTGCGAGAAATCGCGAACGAACTCTCGAATCGGCTAATCAAACTCTGGCTGCCTAACGAAAACGGCGAGCGACCCTTCGAACGATCGCAAGATCGACATGGGCAAGATCGACATCTGCTTTTGTTTCACGAGTACTTCCACGCCGATACCGGCGCGGGGCTGGGCGCGTCGCATCAAACCGGCTGGACCGCGCTGGTTGCGAAATTGATTCAGCAACAGGGCGAGTTCGGCACGATTACGAAATGACCTTTCACGTTTGCGGCATCGATGGCACTTCGTTAGGCGAATTCAGCGAAGAGGAATTTAATCGCAAGGTTCTGGCGGGCGAATTGAAGGAAGATTTCTACTGGCATGACGGGATGAGCGATTGGCGCGCGGTTTCGCAATACCGCATCCTCGCCAAAACGCAGCGCATCTCATTCACGCCGCCACCGCGCACGACGGTCAAGATCGACATGAACATTGCGCCGCCGCCTCAAAAGAAGAAGAGCGCGATGTCGCGATTGCTCGATCGCATTCGCGGCCGCCAACGATAATCAGCGTCGCATGATGTGAATCGAGAGAATGCGGCTTTGATGTCGCGCGAGCAGGTAATCGATGAAGCAGCCGATGATGGAGTTCGGTTTGTTGCCTGACTTCGTTACGACGCGACAGATGAGTGTCGCGCTCGGGCCGTGCCATTCGAGATTGATGGCGCCGTGCGCGTTTTCGCCATGAATCTTGGCCCAACCATGCGGACGCCCCGGGCGTTGATGCTCGGTCGGAATCAATCCGAATTTTTCCAGGCGCGGATCGGTCATGATCTTTTCGCGCAACGATCCGCGACCGCTGGTGATGACTTGAATCACCGTTTGCATCGTTAGGCTAAATTGGCAGAGAATCGTCCACGAGCGAGCGAAACATCACGTAAACATCGACATAACCTTTCGCCGGATGCCGAAATGCTTTTGGCAACGTGCCGACAATCTCGAAACCAAGCGATTTCCACAAACGAATCGCAGATTCGTTCGTCGCGATGACGAAATTAAACTGCATTGCGCGGAAGCCAAGCCGGCGCGCTTCGGCTAACGAATGCTCGGCCATCACACGACCGACACTGCGACCGCGCGCATCTCGCGCGACCATGAACGCGGCATTCGCGACATGCGCGCCGCCACCGTTCTGATTCGCCTTCAGAATATAAGTGCCGAGTAGATGTCGATCTTGCACGGCCACGTATGTATTCGCGTGCGGTGCGAACCAATATGCGAGCGCGTCTTCGCGCGTAATTTTCGGATCGATCGCGTAGGTATCGCCAGTCGCCACGACCTCGTGGAAAATTTTCCAAATCGCTTCCCGATCGTCTTCGGTCGCGCGGCGGATTTCTATTTCCATTGGTCCGACTTCGGGTCCCAAAACGAATCCGTTAGGCCGATTGAAGCGAAGATCGACATCATCTCGTCGGGCTTGGGGCGACGCGATTCGACCGTTAACCGATTTCCATACCAGGTGACGGCGAGCTGCCACAGTTGATCGAGATTGATGAGCGGACGCCGCGGAATTTTTCGCGCAGCGCACCATTGATCGACCGTTTCTTCCGACCGGAAGAGGAGCATGGTCGCTCAGGTGAAAACGATGTCGTCCCACCAACGCGCCGCGGGCACCGCGAAATGCGCGACGTACGGTTGCGGAATGGGCGAGCCGTTTTTCACTTCCAGGGTCAACGGCTCGCGCGAGTGCGCGTCCCTCGCGGGAATAATCGCGTCGGCGTGCAACGCGGCGGCGATGCCGTACGCGTCCCAAACACAATTTGCGTAATAGCGCTTGCCTAACGACTCCACCGGAAACGCCGTCGGAATTCCGGAGAACGGCGGCGCCATGCGAATGCGCGATGGATCGCCGGGTTCGGGCACGAGTAAACGTTTTTCATGCAGTCGCGTGACGGCGGCCATGACTTCGCGTTCGCCCATGTCGATCTTGCGCGAAACCTCGGCCGCACCCGGAACGCGGCCGGTCTTCGCTGTGATGCCGTAGATCGCAAGCTTAACTTTGGTGTCCAGCTCCTGGCTCATATTTTACTCCGAACCAAAGCGCGATCAGCGCGGCGAAAATGGCGAAGTCGAGCGCGATATGCCAGCTGAAGCTGAAATTTTTGCTGACGTGACCAAAACAACCGCAGCTGATGTCGATGCCGCGCGTTTTCGCGATGAGCGATGCCGTGATGAAGATCGCCGTCAGCGCAGCTAAGATCGACAATCCCCCCTGATACAGACGGCGAAAGACGAGCGCGAGGCCGCAGAAAATTTCCAGCCACGGCAGGTAAAAGGCGAACCGGACGCCTAACGACCATGGGACAATTTTGTAATTGTCGATGTCGCGCGCGAATTGGATCGGGTCGATGATTTTCAGAATGCCCGCGTAGATGAACAATCCGCCGACGATAAGATCGAGAATGCGCCACGCGATTTTCATCTGCTTTTTTTCTGCCATTCTTCCCAACCGCCCTGCAGAACGCGAATGTCGTTAGGCAGTTTCGCTTCGTTGCGCAGCCGCCGCGCGACGTCCTCCGCGAGATTGCAGCTCGCGGCGCTGCAGTAGACGACAATCTTTTTCTCGGGCGACCATTGCGCGAGAAATTGCGGGAGCAATTCGTTCCAGCGGTCTTCGTTTAGCGGGACCGCGCCGGGAATGTGGTTCGCCTCGAACTCATGATCCGGCCGCGCATCGACCCACAGCGCGCCCTCGCCCCAGCTTCGCGCAAGATCGACATCGACGGTTTCGTCGCTCGTTAGGCGAGTTTGCCACGGAACCTTGTCGCGAAAATAAATCGCTTCACCGATCGCCGGCACGAATGCGAGCACGACGAGCAGCGCCGCCTGTCGCAGCGCGCGCGCGATCACATCAGTGCGGCGCGCTCGCCGTGGGCGATGCTACTGGCGCTGATGACGTTGGTGACGCGGCAGCTGCGGGCGCGGGCGGCGGCGTCGCGGTGACACTTACGTTTACATAATAGAGCTGCGGAGGAACGTCGGGAACTTCCGGCGTCACCGTCAATGTTCCGGCGATGGCGTGATCGGTCGCTTTCGGTTGCACCGAGAGTTTCCATTCGTCCTTCCCGCCTGGTTCGACTTTGGTCGTGAAATCCTGGTTCGTGGCGGTGACCTTGACGTTCTTCACCGGAAAATCGGGGCCCGATTTCACACTGATCGTTTTCGCCTTCGCCTCCTCGCCGCCTTTCCAGAAGACAAACGTCGGATTGATCGTCAGCATTTGCGGCAGCATCGCTTTCAGGGTCAGCGTCGTGTTCGGAGTCTTCGGGTCGTCGGTCACGACGCTCACCGTTTTCACCTGAGTGCCGGTACGGCCGCCGATGGTAAACGTGGCCGTGATCTCGCCTTTTTCGCCGGGCGGCACCTCCTCTTTTTGCGTCTGCGCCGTAGTGCAGCCGCACGAGGCGTGCACGGATTTAAAATGCACCGGAGTCTTGCCGACGTTTTCGTATTTGAAATGCGCAACCGCGTCCTTGTCCCCAGGCTTGGGATGCAACTCGATCTGCGTTTGTTCCCACTTCAAACTCCCCGCGTTGGTCGCGGCGGCGGGCGCGGTCGCCGGTTTTGGTTGTGCCGGCGGCTCGACCGCAAACAAGCGCGTGCAGAGAAAGATCGACAAGGTGATTCCGTAAAGAGTCGTTTTCATGTTTTGGAATAGGAGCGCTTAATATAATCGGCAACCGCGTCGCGCCAAGAGCGCGGTGTGCGGCCGGTCAGCGTGGTGTATTTCGCGGTCGCGAGGACGGTGTAAACCGGTCGGCGCGCGACGAAGTTTTTCATTTCCGCGAGCTTCAACGGCGCCACCGTCTTCGCTTTCAATAGAACGCCGAACTCATGGCAGCAATCGAGTGCATGCTGTGCGTACTCCTGCCAACTGCATTCGCCGACGTTCGTCAGATGCAAAATTCCCTCGGCCGAAAAAACTGTCGGCAACATCTCGGCAATGTCGTGCGTATATGTCGGCGTCGAAAATTTGTCGCCGATGGCTTCGACCTGTTCATTCTCCTGCGCGCGTTTGACGATCGCATCGATGAAGCTCGGCCGGTCCGGACCGAAGACCCACGACACGCGCACAACAAGATGTCGATCTTGCACGGAAAGCACGGCTTCTTCCCCGGCGCGTTTGGATTCGCCGTAAACGCTGATCGGATTCGCCGCGTCATCTTCGCGATACGGCTTCCGTTTCTCGCCATCGAAAACGTAATCGGTCGAGAGATGAATCAGCTTCACGTTTTTCCGCGCGCAAATTTCCGCGAGCACGCGTGGCGCTTCGGCGTTGATGCGAAACGCTCGATCGCCCTCCGATTCGCAGAGATCAACATTCGTCATTGCGGCGCAATTGATCAGCACATCGAAATCCAAGATGTCGATCTTGGCACGAATTTCGCCGACATTGGCAAGATCGAGCTCGACGTGATTGAAGCCGCGAAGCTCGAACTGACTTTTCAGTTCGCGCATGAGCGCCGCGCCGAGGCGGCCGTTCGAGCCGAGGATGACCAATTTCATCGCCGCAGAATGTGCCCCGCTGCGATTGATTGTCGATCTTGCTAAGGCAAAGCCGTGCCGGACTTGCTTTTCACGAGCGCAATGTCGGTACTGTCGATGTTGCCTTCCACCGTCAAATCTTCGCGGAAGTTCGCGGTGGTTAGGCTGATACCGGATTGCGATTTGGTTTGCGAGATGTCGGCGGAATTCACGAAACCGTCGGCGGTGGTGTCGCCCGGCAGCACGCCCATCGTTACCGTCGTGTCGGGGAGCACTTGCGAAAACGCGTCCGTCACGGCGCTCAACTTCACGGTAATTTTTTGTACATCGGCCACACCGCTCAGGTTCACCGTCATGGTGTTACCGCTGAACGTCGGACTGCCGGAAATGGCGCCTACGCCCGAGGTGATGCTGGCGTTGCCGCTGATGACATTGTTGCTGAATGTGAAGACGAGCGTGTGATTTCCGGCGCTGCTGCGGCATTCGATGCCGGGCCCATTCGTTAGTGGAAGATCGACATCGTACGGTGTGGCAGCGTGGGTCTTGCGCGAGACAGCGCGATTTAGTTTCAACAAGCGCGCCGCATCCACGGCCGCTTTGATATCGAGACGGCCATAACCAAAGACATTGTTAGGCGAAGTTTGCGGACTTGAACACGCCGTCGAAGAAAGATGAACGGCGGTTTGATTGAGAACGGCCTCGGTGTTGTCGATGTCGTTTTGCAATGACGGTTGCGCCGACCAAAGCAACGCGACTGCGCCGGCGACGTGCGGAGTCGCCATCGACGTGCCGCTGAGACTTGCGTAGGAAGCCGGCGTCGTGTTCGAGGACGAACGCGTGCTTGTGCCGGGCGCGCAGAGATCGGGCTTGAGTCGGCCGCTGCCATCGAGCGTGACCGGACCGCGACTGCTGAAACTCGCGATGTTGTCGGTACCGGTCGTTAGGGCACCGATCGAATAGGAAGCGTCGAAGATCGCCGGTTGATCATTCACGGTCGAACAGCCCGAACCGGCATTGCCGGCGGCGACCATCGTCATGATGCCGGCGGCGCGTTGCGCTTCGACCGCGGCCTTCAGTTCGTTGCCTGCGGTGCAGCCTTCGTCCGTCGGACATCCCCACGAATTTGTCGTCAGATCCGGCGCCTTACTTGGATCACCCTGTGCCGGGGTGCCGTTCACAGGATACGGCGCGAGAAAAAATTCGAAGCATTCGATGTAACGAGCAGGCGTGCCCACGCCCGCATCCATATTGCGGCAACCAATCCATTTCGCGCCCGGTGCCATGCCAATCTGATTTCCAAGACCATCATCGCCAACGGCCGTGCCCATCGTGTGTGTGCCATGACCATCATCATCGCATGGTGCGGCCGAGTTCGAGCCGCAGGTGTTAGTGACGACAGCGTTGTGAATGCTGTCGTGCCAGTTGTAATCGTGGTTGGCAGTGAGCGTGTTGTTGTCCCAGCCGCGGTAATGATTCTTGAGCGCGGTGTGGTCCCAGCGATATCCAGTATCTCCGCCCCCGACGACAATCCCCTGACCGGTGATACCCATGGCCCACACCTCGGGCGCGCGCGTGTAGTTAATGCCTGGCTCAACCGTGCGCGTTTCGTCGGGTGCATTCGGCGACATTGATTTTGCTGCCGCGATTGGTTGCGGCAGCGTGTTATGAATCAGCGGATTACCTTCAATACGCGCGACATCGCTGCGCGTGGCGAGGGCCTGAATAACATTGTTGCCCGCCTTCACCCAAATCACGTTCACGATGTAGAAGGCGCGATGTTCAACATGTCGATCTTGCAACCATTTCAGCAGCGGCGCCTGCGATGTCTGCGCCTTGTTCCAAAGCGCATCGCGTACGTGTCGGCTCTTCTCCTTTTTCGTCCGCAGCTTCGTTGCGCCGCTCAAGTCCGCCTGATCCGCCAGGACAATTAGCACTTCCGCCTCATTCCCGTTCGCCGTGTGATCGAACACCCACGGCGCGATTTTGCTGAGCGCGGCCGCCTTTGAGATGCGCGGAGGCGTCGCCGCGAAACTCAGGGCCGCGAGCAACGTCGCTGCCGCGCCCAGCGTGCAACCTGTTAACGTGCGGAAATGCACGAAGGCCGATTCGGAAGCGAAATTTCTGCGCATGTGAGATGAGATATTACCATGTAATCGATTTTCGATCTACGGTCGGCTGCACGTGAGCTAGCCGGCAACGTTCGACTCTTAATATCTTCCCGCGCGTTCGAGCAACGGCTGCCACCATGATCAATTGTCGATCTTGCGGAACCTACGGAAG
>JBEEGX010000136.1:0-5501 GCA_041167105.1 Verrucomicrobiota bacterium | reverse complement strand
CGCTGGAAGCAGTCAAGCACTACCTCCAGCGCCGGAATTTATTCGGCCGTTCCGTTACGGAAGCGCCGTTCCCGATTTGGACTTCACGAACGCGATGTCGGTGCTGTTAATGTTTCCATCCGCGGTCACATCTTCGCGGAAGTTTGATCCAGTAACTACCTGGCCGGATTGCGACTTGGTTTGGGCAATGTCCGTCGAATTCACAAACGTGTCGGCCGTGGTGTCGCCATTGAGCACGGCCATGTTGATCGGTACATCGCCCGAGCCGTTGGCATCAGTAACAGTCTTGAGCGTAACGGTGATTCGTTGCGCGTTCGTCACACCGGTCAGGTCGATTGTGACTTGATTGCTACTAACCGTAACGTTGCTGACCGTTCCGGTGCCCGATGTCACGGTCGCTTTCGGCGTACCGTTAACTGTTATCGGCAACGGGAAGGTTACGACAATCTTGAAGTCATTATTTGTTCCACCGGTTCGGCACTCGATTCCCGGAGCCGGCGGTTTAAGATCGACATCGAAATCGCCGACAGCGCCGTGCGTTTTACGCGAGACAATCGCAGTTGGAATGGGCGGTCCGGGCAAACAGGTGGTTACAACTGGATTTGTGACCGCGAGCGGGCCGCTGTTTTGCCGCGCGTAATTGATGTGCAGACCGGCGATCCCGTTGTCGGCGTTGAAAATATTGCCGAGTCCATCCGGCCCGATGGCAACTTCGAAGAAGTCCAGCAACGAGCGATCGGAACTGCCGGTCAGGCCGCAGGCGCTGATTGAGCCGGTGTGCACTATGTGATCGCTAGCCTGGCTGACGGTGAAGACCGGCTCACGGCTGGCGGCGTTGAGCGATTGCGCGAACATCACATTCCAAGTGGAACCGGCCGGCATGTCATTTGGTCCTCCTGTGACACAACCCGGACTCGATGGATCGCCCGCCGGGGGCGCAGCAACATTGTCGGACTGATAATAGACGATGTCGACGCGGCCATTATCGGCGGCGGCAATCCACGGTTGGACGCAGGTTCCGGTTCCGGAGCTGACCTTCCACGGTCCGTAGAAATTCTTGCCGCCGTCGTGGGACGCGGACATCCAGACATCATATGTGGTGCCGGGCGCTCCGCCGGGTTGGGTGGCGTTGAAGCGAGAGTTGTTAGTGGCCCAAACGGCATAAATGTTCCCAACCGAATCTGCCGCGCCGGACGGAAAGAGATTGCCGCAGCTATTGCCAATGGTGGCGGCATTCGGCGGCAGACTGGGCGCGGGTGACGGCGCTTGAACCGGTGAATCGATCACGCCTTTGAACGCCGGATAGTTTGTGAACGGTCCGGGCGCGAGTCCCTGCGCCGATGTAGCCGGGCCAACGGCCGCCCATACGTTCATCATCTTTCCAAAGGGCGGATCCTGCGCGTTAGTGGTGGTGGACGCGGCGGCGAAGATTCCGATCACTTCGTGCGTTATTTTGTTCACAAACACCGGACCGGGATTTGTATTCGGAAACGTATTGCCCGGCGGAAGGATGAATTCTGGCGAGGTCATGCCGCTGCTAAAGGCCGACCAGGCGAAGTCGTTTGTCAGGGCAGCAAAGCGAATGAGTTCGCTCGCCGCTTCGTGCTCGGTGATGTAAATCGTCTGGTCGTTAGCCGTGGGCACACCGCGATCCGGGTAAAGCCACATGCGGTCGGAGGCGACGGAAACTTCGCCGGCAATTCCGTTCATTCCCGGCGTGACGTAATTATTCCCGCCATCGATCGATTTGCCGATGTGGACGCTCGTGATGCCGAGGTCCGCCGTGTAAATCTGGTCGGGGCGCGAGCCGTCGGCTTTTGGCAGGGTAATGATGTCAAAATCGCCCCCGTGTGCTCCCGTGCCGACGACCACGTTTTTGGCAGTGAAGCTGGCACCGCCGTTCTGGGAGCGGAAGGCGGTTGGACCACCGATGGCCCCGCCAAAAATACAATTGTGCGAATCGACCCAGCTGTTCGGTTCGGCTTTAGTACCGGAACCGGTGACATTGATATTGGTGGCGAACGTCGCCGGCGCCGGCGCGGCGGGCGGGGTGTATGCGCTCGGTCCGCCGGTTTGTTTCGTGAACCATGTGCGCCCGAGGCCGGAAGGATCGTTCGTTGCATCGTCGGTGAAAGCAATGTTGGCATTGCCATTTGGATCGAGCGCGAGCTGATAATACTCAGCTAGGTCGCGGTTACCGCCGCAGGCGCCGCCCTTCAAACAGATGTCCTGGTTGTGCACGACCTGAGGGATGGCCTGGACTTGACTGAATGTCGGCGTGTTCGACATGGCGTCAGTCGTTTGCGCGAAATACATGTGCCAGCTGGCCGATTGCGTGGAGCTGGTGATGTCGGCGCCGTACCAGGTAAGATCGACAACTCCGGCACTACCGGCGACCATCCACGGCAAAATAGCGTACGATGTCCCGGGGCCGTTGTTCACGCGTACCGGCTCGAGCCAGGTCGCGCCTTGATCGGCCGAGCTCATCAACAACACCTGGCAGTTTGAACTATTGGCTGTGCCGCTGTCGAAATCGCATTGGCTGAAGGCGAGGTGAATATTTCCGCCTCGATCCACCGCCATCACTGGAAAGATATTACCGATATCGCTGCCGGTCGGACCTTGATACGCTTTCGTTAATGCCCAAGTGCTCCCGCCGTCGGTTGATTTCAAAAACCAAAGCTCCGCGCGCGTGTGGCCGTTGAGTTCCTGCGGCCGAAATGAAGTATAAAGGTTCCCGGTGTAGGGATCGACCACGAGATTGCCTTCCCGTCGCGCCGTCACTTCGTTTGTCGCGGGGAACGTCGCCGTTTGCGTGGGAAAAGTTTTGCCGGCATCAGTCGATTTGGCGACGAAGATCACGTTCGACGCGTTCGCGCCCGCGGGCAGAACCTGGCGATAACTCATGTAAACAGTGTCCGGCCCGTAGGCCGCGACCCATTGTCGATCATCCGAAGGCACGGCCGCCGCAGCCTGATTTACTTCCCATCTTTGTCCGGGTAAAACGCCGCCGATGCCACCATCGTACGAGGCCGACATCGTGACACTGCCGAGCCAGAGACTCGATACGTAGAGATATCCACCACTGCTCACGTCGATACTGTCATCACCGCCGCCAACGCCCACGTCGTTCGTGCAATTGGAACCGCTGGGACACTGCGCACCGTCAGGCTGGCCGAGATAAGTGAACGTTCCGCCGCCGTCTGTGGATTTCCAAAGATCGACGCCGGCCGGGACGCCTTCAATGGCGGTCACGTAGATATTGCCGAAAAGATCGACTTTGATTTCCGGTTCTACATCTTGGAATCCGAGTGGCAACGGCGCGTTCGGAAGCAGTTGCTTGGTCGAACCGAAAGTAAAATTTCCGGCGACGTAGTTAGGCGTTCGCGCGGTCGTCGCGGCGGCGCCTGCTCCTTCGTTAGGCGAATTCGCCCGCCTGGTGCGCGCCGATGCGTTGGAAAAGAGCAAGCTTCCAGCAGGAACAACGGTGATGAGCAAGAGCGCTATGACGGAACGCCATTTATTTTTAAGAACATGTTTCATAAGAAGGGTCTCCTTATCGGTTGTATTCGGTTAAGCGTTATCGAATGGATGCAATCGCACCGGAAAAAACAAAAACCGCGCTCACGGCGACGAGCGGGGTTTGTGATTGTCGATCTTGCGTTAAGGCAATGCCGTGCCCGACTTAGACTTCACTAATGCGATGTCGGCGCTGTTGAGATTTCCGTCGGTTGTGACATCAGCGCGGAAATTCGCACTATCGACCGACTGGCCGGATTTGGATTTTGTCTGCGCGATATCGGCCGAGTTCGCATTACCGTCGCCCGTGGTGTCGCCGATGAGGATGCCGGCGTTAAGGGTGAAGGAGGCCGCGTTGCCGACACTGTCGCGGACGTTGGTGAATGTAACCGCGATCCGTTGCGCGTTCGTCACACCGCTCAGGTTCACTACGAGCGCTCCGCCGATTATCGCTCGATTGCTGATCGCGCCCGTGCCACTCGTCAGAGTGATTGCGTCGTAGTTGGCGACTGGATTACCGAAATTCAAAACCAGCGTGTAATTGCCGGCGCTTCCGCCACTGCGACATTCGATGCCGATCCCATACAATGGCAGATTGATGTCGAACGACACACCGGAGTGCGAAATGCGCGAGGCCGCACTCGTTAGGTAAATGCCCGGCGTAGCGGCGAAATTTATTTCATCGCTCAGTGCGCCGCCGGCAAGATCGACAACGTTCACGGCGCTGACTTTGTAATACACCGGCTGCGACGGATCGGCCGTAATGTCATCGAATGAATTGGTCGCGCCGGTCACGCCGAGGAGGACCTCGTTGCCGGCGCTGTTGCCGCGAAAAATTTTATAGCCGGTAATATCGGCGCCGCCGTTATCAGGAATTTTCCAAGTCAAATGAACGCCGTTGCTGCTGCGGGTGCCGGAGAGGCAGGGCGCTTTCGGAACGACAGGTTCGGCGACATCGGAAGCCGCGAGCAGAGTCTTGCCTCCGATCTGTCGCGCGACCCGCATATTCGCGGACGAACCATGGCTGTAGCCGAAGAGCACGCGTCCTTTGTCGTCCATCGTGACTTCGTTGAAATCGAGAAGATTGCGCGGCGCAGTGCCGGAACCGCAATTGATGCCCTTTAAACAAACGCCGGCGCGGTTTTGCACCGGGGTATTAGGAGTCGCGTTTACCGTCACCCAGTTTTGACCTTCGTCGTACGTCGTAGCGATAAATAGGTACCAATCGCCCAAGAAATTTGAGCTCTGGAAATCGCCGGCTGTATTGGTGCCGAGGAAACCACATGCGGCGCGTCCGGCACTGCCTGCGACCGCTTCCGGGAAAACAACATTCGCGATGCCGTGAGTGATGCCGAGGTCGCTGTCGCGTATCCACTCAATGGTCGAGCCGGTCCGCTTACCGACGGCGACGTGCGCGTGAATTTCGCCGCTACCTTCATTATTCGCGTAGCAGAAATATGCCGTGCTGTTCTCGTCGAAGGCGATCGATGGATCGGAATTCGTGTCGCCGGCAGATGAACTGCCCGGCGCCGTCGTTTGTGACCAATTGATTCCGGCATTTAAACTAAACGCGCCGCCCTGTTCACCGCCGCAGGAACGGTCCGGGAGAAAAGCGGTTCCGTCGGGTGCAATTTTCGCGTGACCATGAATGCCGCCACACGGACCGAAACCGTTGCCCATGGCCGAAACACCCGGCCCGTAACTCTGGCCGAGATCGTCGCTGCGCTGGCAAAGCGATCCGACTCCGTCTTGCGAACAATAGAGCACGTATTGTCCGTGATTGATCGCAGTCGAGAGCAGACTCAACGACGCTGGATACGGGCCCGATCCAATTGTTTCGTGATCAATCCCGCCGTTCGCCGGCGCCGCGCCCACTTCTACCCAGAGATCGCCGTCGTTGAAAGGCGGCGCCGTATCGGTGTATGCATACAATGCGTTTGCTCCGACAGTGGAATTCGACGCAAACGTGCGCCCGGTCTTCT
>JBEEGX010000135.1:0-12762 GCA_041167105.1 Verrucomicrobiota bacterium | reverse complement strand
GTAAAGGTGTCCGCTGGGAGCCGCTGATGCTGCCGGCGACGCGCTTAGTGTTGCGGCGACGCTGGTTCCCGGAGCTGGCGAACCCGTTGTCGTGGTCGCCGCACCGGCTGCTGCAGCCGGTGAAATTCCCGGCGCGCCAGGCGCAGGCGGCATTCCACCCGGAGGTTGCGGCGCGGCCGGATTCTGCGCCGCCGGCATCGCCGGATTGGTTGGCGCGCCTGGAGCAGCGGGAGGCGCAGGATTTTGCGCGGCCGGTGCCGGCGCATTTGGCGGAGGCGGCGGAGGTGCTTGTCCGGGACGATTCTGCGCGAATGCGCCGAACGCGACGAAAGTGAGACAAAGAGTGAGTAATGTTTTCATAGGACGGCTAGGTTTGTTACGATCTCGATTGCTGTGACTTGTCTTTATCCCAAAGGAGTTTGGACGCAGTCCAGCCAAAACTTTTCACTGGGTGTAAAGCTGCGACTTCATTGAAGCTGCGTATCTAGTTCGAATTAAGTCCTCTCGCGGGATGTAAGTAACCTACGAATTTTCCTGACGCCGCAAGATCGACATCGACAAAGATCGACATTTCATTTCGCGTTCGCGACGTAATTTCGCAGCGCCGGCCAGTCGCCGATGCGCGCTTCCAGCTCGTCTCCAGCCTTGATTGGTCCCACCCCCGAAGGCGTTCCCGTCAAAATCACGTCGCCGGGTAACAATGTGAGCGATTCACTCGCGAAGGCGATAATATCGGCCACGGAATAAATCATCTCACTCGTGCGCGCGCGCTGCCGCACTTCGCCGTTCTGCCGTAATTCGATCGGCACATCGGCAAGATCGACATCGGCATACACGAACGGCCCGAAGGGCGTGTATGTGTCGAACGATTTGCAGCGCGAAAATTGTTTCTCCGATTTCTGCAAATCGCGGTCGCTCACATCGAGCCCGATGCTGTAACCGAACACATGATCAAGCGCGTTTTCTTTCGCGACATTCTTCGCGCGTTTGCCGATCACGACCGCGAGCTCCGTTTCGAAATCGGTTTGGTGCTCGGGAAACGCGATCTCGATCGTGCCGTTGTGCGCGAGCAATGAGCTCGGCGCTTTGAACCAGATGAGCGGCGTGCCAATAGTCGCGCGTTTCATCTCCGCGATGTGCTCGGCGTAGTTCAAACCGACCGCGATCAACTTCGACGGCGCCACCGCAAGATCGACATCTACATCTGCCAGCTTCAACGTTTCGCCCGTCGGTTCGATGTCGATCCAGTACGCCCGCTTTAAAATGCGAATCTCGTCGCCGACAATTTCACCGTAGAAAAATTCTTCGAGGCGTCTGAAACCGCCGAATGTTCTCATCGCGCCGTGACTCCAACAAAATCGCGCACGGTCTTTTCTTCGCCAATCGAAAACGCGCTTCCCGTTGCGCGTTTGCACCAGAATGCGCTCGACGATCCGCCGTCAAAATTCAAAGCGCGTTGAATTTTGAAATCGCCCAATTGCGTCGCCAGAATTTTTGCCGCTTCCGCCAGCGTCACATCGGAAGAAACGCCGAGGGCGGCTCGATCGCCGGCAATGGCCGCGAATGTTCGCCGGGCGGCACGGGTCGCTTCCAGACCGCGCACTGGCTTTGCAAGATCGACAAGGAACGGTCCGCACTCGATCGCCGCATTCCATTTTCGTCGCGCCGGAAATTCGGCGACGCGGAAAAGTTGCGCTGCGCCATTCGACGCGAGCACGCCGCTCATCAATCGACCGCGCGTTAATCGCGATGTCATCTTGCTGTCGACGATGCGTAAACCGAGCGGCGCGAAATTTGGATCGAAGTAGCCGCCAGTAATCCCGGCGAGACAATTTGAGCGACGCATTGCATTAGCGAGGTTGCTTTCGCCATCGACATTATCAATCACGCGCAGCTTGCACGATTTCGCAGAGAAAATTGCAAGATCGACAATCGCATGTTCGCCGCTGTCGCTGTCGGCAAGATCGACATGTCGATGCGTGACGAGGTCGCCTTCGTCGCGCAATGCATTCACGCGCCACTCGGCGAACGCGCTCTGCGTCGCGAGCAAAAATACGATGAGCAAACGCATCGCGCAGTGTATCCGTTCGCCGCGCGAACGAAACTCAGGGATGTTGCAGCGCGCCGTTGCTGACTTTGCCGCCTTTGAACGTGACGGTGCGCCGCGCCCAATTATTTTGTTCGTTCTCTTCCTCGACCGTGTTGTTGAGATCGACCAATGCGCCGATGAGATGTTGCCCTTTCTCCGGTTTATCGGGCCAGGGCATCGTCACGCTCGCGGACGAACCTGCCGGCACATTGATCGGCGCGGTGAAATCGCCGAGGCCGATTTGATTGTCGTAAAACCGAACGGTCACACCACTCGCGGCGTCCGCGCCGATGTTTGCGATCTTCGCCGTGAGCGAAACCGGTTTGCGTTTCGTTTTTGGAGAGACCGCGAGATTGGTGATGACGAGATCGGGTTTCGGATATGTGGCCTGACCGAGGGCGCTCCAATGCAGCGGCAATGTCTGCCGCATGTGCTCATCCGCTGTCGCCCAATGATGTCCGCCTGCCAGCACGGCCGGCGAAATTTCATTGGTCACACCTTTTTCCTGCAGCTTCTGCATCAAATGATCGCCGCGAAAATAATTGGCGTCGTTAGGCTCAGACGTGACCGCGCCGTATTGCACGAACCAGTGGATGCTCTGCATCGCTTCGGGCGTGGCGTTGCAGACGAGCGTCGGCCCGTTGTTGAGCGCGGCGTAACTTGCATCGCGTGGATTTCCGAAAACCGGATCGAACATCGCATTCGAAAACGTGGTGTCGCGCACGGTGTCGACCTGACTGCAATCGACGTTCGCGTAAAAGTGCGTGCCGTCGAACATGCCGGCGGTGCTGAAGAGCTCGGGATGTTGCGCCGCGATTTTCGCGCTCATGAAGCCGCCTAACGAAAAGCCATCGACGCCGCGCCCGTCGCGGCCCGCGATGGTGCGGTAGTGATTGTCGATGTACGGAATGATTTCGTTGACGAAGTAATCGTGAAACGCGCCGGTGCCGATGCCGGGCGCGGTCGTCAATTGCGGCGCGAGAAAATTCGTCAGCATTCCGGAAACGGAATCGTCATCGCTGCTGATGCCCGGGAAGACGAAAATCATCGGCCCGACCTGGCCCGCAGTAAGAAGGTCTTCGTAGACGTCGATGACATCCCGACCGCCGCGGGTGGAATCCTGATTCTTATTTACCCATTCCGATTCGTGACCGCGGAAAAGATAAACAACCGGAAAGCGATGATTCGATTGCGCATCATAGCCGGGCGGCAGGTAAACGTAAAAACTCTTCGGCACGCCTAACGAGGTGCTATTGATGTCGATCTTCTGCGCACGCGAGTCGATCGGCGACGCGCCGCCGGTACCGCAAATGTCCGCCCAACCGCCGACGGTATCGCTGAGCGTTTCGCCGTCCTGCACGTTGGCCTGGCGATTTGAAATCTCGCTGCAATCGGCCGCCTTTTCACCTTTGTCCCACGAGCCGCGCGTGAATTTGTACTCGATCGTGAGTTGGCTGATGGTGAATGTGCCGGTCGCGTGCAGCCCATTGCGCGTGAGCGGACTCGCGCCCGGGTCCCAGCCTTGGAAATCGCCCGCGACGTAAATGGTGTCGGTGTCCGGCGTGTCCGGCGGCAGTGTGACATCAAACGTAACATTCGCCGGCGGACCGGGAACGGACTGCGCAGGAAGGAATGGCGCCGCGAAGATCGACAACGCGACGATGAAAGATCGACAATTAACTTTGGGAATTCTCACGACTCAGTCTGAATCGTGTCGTGCGACGAAAGTGCGCGTGTCCGCTCAGGCTTTGCTGTACTTGTCGATCAACGCTTGAAAGCGCGGATCATTGCGGATCGGGTCCCAAACCAATTGCAGCTTGAGCAAATATGGCGTGATCGCGCTCGGTCGCTGGAACAGACCATCAAGAATCGCGATGGCGCGGTCGGCATCACCGCAAATGGAATAGACTTCGGCCAGTTGCTCCGTGATCTGCGGGCCCTCGAATGCGTCCACGCTTTCGGGTAACAGCTGTTGCGCGCGCAATGCCTCGGCGACGGCGGCATCTTTTTCACCGAGAAACGCCATGGTCTGCGCGAGTTGCATTCGTCGGGCTGCGTTGTCCGGCGTGGCCGCGACAATTTTCTGCGTGAACTCTTTCGCTTTCAGTAAATCGCGACGCGCGCCTTCTTCGTCGTGCAAATAACGTCGCGCCAGTCCGAGGAATCCATATTTTTGACAAACCAGTTCGGGCTTACCTGAGATCGCGTTGTCGTCGATCTTCTCCGCGAGCGGAATCGCCTCCGAAAATTTTCGTTGCAACATGAGCACGCTAAGCCGCGCGATTTCGAGGTAGGAGATATTGAAATTGCTGTTGCTAGAATCGGTCGGCGAAGCGCCGCGCTCCGCCGCGAAGCTGGCCAGAGTGCGCTCGTAAACGCTGAAGTCGCCATGTTGTTCGATGGCGAATTGGATCTTGAGTCCCAAAAGCTCGAACGATCTCGGCGCAAGCTGCAATGCCTTGTCGATGGTGCGCTCGGCCGCGGCCGGATCGCGCAGCATCTGATAATTGAAAACGAGATTTTGCAACGGCCACGTCGCTTTGGGATCGAGTTCGGCCGCCTTCTCCAGATTCGTGGTCGATTCCTGCCATTTGCCCTGCCGGCGTTGGATGGCGCCGATAGCGAGATACGCTTCGCTCTCGTTAGGCAAACCGCGCTGCGCGATTGCGAACTCGTTCAAGGCCGCTTCGTAATTGCGATCGCCATAATAATAGGCGAAGCCGCGGGCGAGGTGCGCTTCCGGCAGGTTCGGCTCCAGCTTCAACGCCCGCTCGGCAAGATCGACAGCTTTCTTTTTGCGCGCCGGTGTCGGATCGAAGCTGTGAAAAATCCAGCTCTCGAGTTGCGAATAGCGCGCGAGGGCGAGCGCAAATTTTGGATCGAGCGTGACCGCGCGCTCGTACATCTGCTCGCCTTGTTGCAGGCGCGCATAATCGTCGAGGCCGACGTTGAGATTGTGCGCCTGCACGAACGCGAGATAGGCCTCATTGTTCGTCGTCGGCCGACGCTGGATATGTTCTTTTTCGCTCGGCGAAAGTTTTGCCTGCAACGCCTCGGCGATTTGATGCGCGAGATCGGTTTGAATCGCGAACACGTCGGTCAGGTCGCGATCGTAATTATTCGCCCAGATGTGCTCGTCATTGCTCGCGTTGATCAACTGCACATTGACGCGCACGCGATTGCCTTCGCGACGCACGCTGCCTTCGAGGATCGATGACACGCCCAGCGTTTTGGCGATCTCGCGAATGTTCGGCGTCTTGCCGCGATACGACATGACCGATGTCCGCGAGATTACTTTCAGGTCGCCGATCTTCGACAAGTTGGTGAGGATGTCGTCCTGAATGCCGTCGGCGAAGTAGGCGTTCTCTTTGTCGTCGCTCAAATTTTCAAACGGCAACACCGCGATCGACTTGTCGATCTTGTGCGCGACCGCGCGAGGCAAAACGAAAAACCCGGCGGCCGCGGAAAGCACCACGCCGACGATAAGGAGAATCAAAACATTGCGGCGGCCGCGGCGAGTCGGCGTTACGCTCGGCACCGGTTCTGTCGCTTTGATTCCCTGCGGCGTGATGTCGAAAATCCAGGCGAGAACCAGGGCGACCGGAAAACCTATTAGTAATAGCGCGATGACGACGCGAATGACCGAGTTCGAAATTTCGAAAACGGGCAGGACCTGCGCCAGACCCTGCGCCAGCGCCCAACCCGCAACGATGTACGCGATCGCGACGCGATAAACTTTTCGCCGTTTCAGTTCGTCGAAGAAACCGGTCATCGTTCAGCGTGAGACAACTGCAAGATCGACATGTTCAGGCGGAAGTCTATTTCACGGCCGTCGCGAAGACAGTCTGGAAATGCGGACTTTGCCTTTCGCGCGAAACCACGCGGACATCGATTTCTTTGAAGCCGGCGTGGTCGAGCAGCTCCTGCAATTTCACTTCGCTGAAGCCAAGCCAGTGATCGGCGTACAATTCGCGCGCCTTTTCGAAACGATGCGCGAGCAAATCGAGAATCATGACGCGGCCGTTCTTTTTTAACATGCGATGAGCCCCGGCGATCGCGCGCTCGGGATGAATGGCGTGATGCAGCGCCTGCGAAAATATTGCAAGATCGACAATTCCTTTTTCCATCGGCGGAGATTCGATGTCGCCGAGTCTGTACTCGAGATTCTTGAAGCCGTGTTTGCGCGCCAGTTTCGATCCGAACTCGACCATCTTCGGCGAACTATCGATCGCGATGACTTTGCGCGCGTTGCTCGCGAGCAATTGCGAAAGCGTTCCCTCGCCCGCGCCAAGATCGACAATCACTCCCGCCGGAATCAGCGGAATCAATGCATGCGCCAATGCCTGCCACGAACGCCCCGGCACGTAACTGCGTCCGAATTTGCCCGCCAGCTCGTCGAAATATTCTCGCGCTTTATCCTGACGTTTGCGCAACACCAGTTTCAGCGCATTGCGGTCACGCGAAATCTCCGGCAGCTCGCGCGCGAGCACGCGCACCATCTCACGAATGCGTTCGGCTTTGGCCGACGCCTTGGCCGGGCCGTAGTAAACATTTTTTCCGGAACGGCGATCATCGACCACGCCCGCGCGTTTCAATTGCGCGAGATGACTCGAAATACGGGACTGCCCCATCCCGAGAATTTCCTGCAGCTCGGCGACGGACAGCTCTTCGTCTTGCAGCAAAACGAGCAAACGCAGCCGCGTTTCATCAGCCAAAAGCCGGAGCAAATTTACAGTTGACGCGATTGCCACCCGAAACGATACATCTACGTATCATGATCGGTCAATATGTTGACCGATCTCTTTTTGCCCGCATGTCACGACGTTATATTTTTTCTTCCGAATCGGTCGGCGAAGGTCATCCCGATAAAGTTTGCGACACCATTTCCGACGCGGTGCTCGACGCCTGCCTCGCGCAAGATCGACATAGTCGTGTCGCGTGCGAAACGTATGCGAAGAGTCATACCGTCATTGTTGGCGGCGAAATTACGCTTCCGAATCTGGCGGAAGATCGTGCGCTCGAAACGGTCGTTCCGATCTCCAAAATCGTGCGCGATTGCGTGCGCGAGATCGGTTACGTGAACGACGACGACGTTTTTCACGCGGACAAGATCGACATCCAGAACATCATCACGCGCCAATCGCCCGACATCGCGCAAGGCGTCGACGCACGCGCAGTCGAAGGAAAAGACACGGCCGAACAAGGCGCCGGCGACCAGGGATTGATGTTCGGTTACGCGAGCGACGAAACGCCGGAGCTCATGCCAGCGCCGATCATGTTCGCGCATCGGTTAGGCCGCGAGCTCACGCGCGTGCGCAAAAGCGGCAAGGTTCCGTGGCTCCGGCCGGATGCGAAGTCGCAGGTCTCGGTCATTTACGACGACGGCAAACCGGTCGGCATTTCTTGCGTCGTCGTTTCAACGCAGCACGCAAAAGACGTGAAGCATTCCGAGATTCGCAGCTTCATCATCGAAGAAATCATTCGCAAAGTTTTGCCGAAGGAAATGCTCAACGATGAAACGCAGTTCCTGATCAACCCGACTGGAACTTTCGTCGTCGGCGGACCGCAGGGCGACACCGGCCTAACGGGTCGGAAAATTATTGTCGACAGTTATGGCGGCATGGGACGCCATGGCGGCGGCGCGTTTTCCGGAAAAGATCCGAGCAAGGTTGATCGCAGCGCGGCTTACATGGGACGTTGGGTCGCCAAGAATGTGGTCGCGTCCGGTCTCGCATCGAAATGCGAGATTCAATTTGCTTACGCTATCGGTCACCCCGAGCCGCTCAGCGTTCACATCGACACGTTCGGCACGCACACGGTCGATGAAGACAAAATCGAACGAGCGGTAAGATCGACATTCAGTTTCAAACCGGCCGCAATCGTCGAGCAGCTCAATCTGCTCCGCCCGATTTATTCCAAGACAACGAACTACGGCCACTTCGGAAAGATCGATGATCCGGACATCACTTGGGAATCAACCACCAAAGCCGCTGAGTTAAAAAAGGCGGCGAAATAACTTTATGAGCACGACAACGACACAAACCAAAACTAAAGAGGATTACAAAGTCGCCGACATTTCGTTGGCAGATTTCGGCCGCAAAGAAATTTCGATCGCGGAAAAGGAAATGCCGGGGTTGATGGCGATCCGCGAAAAATATGCGGCGAGCAAACCGTTCGCGGACGTGCGCATCACCGGTTCGCTACACATGACGATCCAGACGGCGGTGCTCATAGAGACACTTGTCGATCTTGGCGCGTCGGTTCGCTGGGCCTCGTGCAATATTTTTTCGACCCAGGATCACGCAGCGGCGGCGATCGCGAAAGCGGGCGTGCCGGTGTTCGCATGGAAAGGCGAGTCGCTCGAGGAATATTGGTGGTGCACTTATCAGGCGCTTTCGCACGGCGACGGCAAAGGTCCGCAGCTCATCGTCGATGATGGCGGCGACGCGACGTTGCTCATTCACAAAGGTTACGAGCTCGAAGAAGGCAGCGATTGGATCAAGACAAGATCGACATCGAAGGAAGAGCAGGTGATCAAGGATTTGTTAGGCGAAATTCAGCGCGAGAATCCATATCGCTGGCATGAGATGGTGAAGGACTGGCGCGGCGTTTCGGAAGAAACGACGACCGGCGTGCATCGTCTCTACAAGATGCATCAGGAAAACAAGCTGCTCGTTCCCGCGATCAACGTGAACGACAGCGTGACGAAATCGAAGTTCGATAATCTCTACGGCTGCCGGCATTCGTTAGTCGACGGATTGAATCGCGCGCTCGATGTCATGATCGCCGGCAAAGTCGCGGTCGTGTGCGGCTATGGCGACGTCGGCAAAGGTTGCGCGCAATCGCTTCGCGGTCAGGGCGCGCGCGTCATTGTGACCGAGGTCGATCCGATCAACGCGTTGCAAGCCGCGATGGAAGGATACGAAGTCACGACCATCGAGGACACGTTAGGCCGCGGCGACATTTACATCAGCGCGACCGGCAACACCGACGTCATTCGTCTCGAGCACATCGAGAAGATGAAAGACCAGGCAGTCGTCGGAAACATCGGCCACTTCGATAATGAGATCCAAGTTGATGCGTTGGAGAACGCGAAAGGCGTGAAGCGCACGAACATCAAACCGCAGGTCGACAAGTACACGTTTCCGGACGGTCACGAAGTCTTTCTGCTGTCCGAAGGTCGACTATTGAATCTCGGCAACGCCACCGGCCACCCGAGTTTCGTCATGTCGAATTCGTTTTCCAATCAAGTCCTCGCGCAGCTCGACCTCTGGAAAAATCGCGAGACTTACAAGCCCGGCGTTTATGTCTTGTCGAAGAAACTCGATGAAGAAGTCGCGCGTCTGCACTTGGAAAAGATCGGCGTGAAGCTGACGAAACTCTCGAAAGCGCAAGCCGATTATCTCGGCGTGCCGGTCGAAGGCCCGTTTAAGACCGAGCATTATCGGTATTGAGTTGGAGGGGGAAGTTACACGGCGACAGGGTGCGGTCGCGGTTTCTGTTTCCTGATTTTCAGGTTCAGCATCTCCACGCCCACGGAAAATGCCATCGCGAAATACGTGTAGCCTTTCGGAATGTGGAATCCCAGGCCATCACCGATCAGATTCACGCCGATGAGCAAAAGGAAACTCAGCGCGAGCATTTTCAATGTCGGATGCCGCTCCACGAACCGGCTGATTATTCCGGCGAAGAACATCATCACGGCCACCGCCAACACGATCGCCGCCACCATCACCGGAATCTGATCGACCATGCCGACGGCGGTGATGACCGAGTCGAGCGAGAAAACAATATCGAGCAGTAGAACCTGCACGAGCACGGCTGCGAACGAAGGCGCTGCGCGCACGGCCACACCCTCATCTTCATCCTCCAGTTTGTGATGAATCTCGCGCGTGCTTTTGGTGATGAGAAATAATCCGCCCGCGATCAGGATCAACGCGCGTCCGGTCAATTCGAATCCGGAGATCGACATGAACGGGGCAGTTAATCCCATGATCCACGAGAGCGATAGCAGCAGCAGGATGCGCATGATCATGGCGAGCGCCAGACCGACACGCCGCGCGCGCGCCTGCGATTGTTTCGGCAATTTGCCCGCGAGAATCGAGATGAAAACGACGTTGTCGATCCCGAGTACGATCTCGAGGGCGGTAAGTGTGAGCAGACCGATCCAGATCTGCGGGTTGGCGATCCATTCCATAACTTTGTCCTCCGATTTGAGCTGCGCCTAACGACCGCGCAAGATCGGCATCGTCAATGCCGGCCGGTGTCGAGCGCTTCGTAATAGTCGCGTTCCATGTCGCGCAGGCCGGATGATTTTGCCATCTCGAGCAACGTCGGACCGGACGCTTTGACGTCGAACACTTGCCCTTTCACTTCGCCGATCACAATCCAGCCATCCATCTCCGCGCCGCGACCGTAACGCGCGAAGCCGCCAAGATTGACGATGCGCGCGTGCAGATTGCTCGCCGCGACCGGGCCGGCCACTTCGATGCGGCCGCGAAAGCGCACCGGAAATTCTTTGCGATCGTAGATGAACCGGTGCTCCGCATCGAACACCGGTCGCGCGATGAAATAAACGGTGATGTCGCATTGCGGGACTTTGCGTGAGAGATCGCGCACGGTGACGAGGATGCGTTTGCCGCGCGCGTAGTCGCGATCGTAGTTGCCCCAATCTTCCCAGTGGGATTGGAAACTGTCCTTTGTCCCAATCTCGTGCGCTTCAAGACTGAGACTGCCGGCGATCGCGCGCGTCGCGCAGAACATCAGCGCGAACACCACGCAAGATCGACATCTACCTTTCATCGCTGTTCGTAATGCAATCGATGCATCATGCGATGAACAAACGGCGCCAGCAAAACACTCGCGATGCCGATGAACATGAGTCCGGAAAAGAGCGCGTAGCATGACGCGAAGATTTTCGCGGCGTTCGTCTGCAACGGATCGACCGGCCCCATGCCGCCGAGAATCATCGATGCGTTGAGCAACGAATCGACCCACGGCAGCTGCGCGATGCAATGATAACCGACGACGCCGAGGGCGAGCGCGACCACGATCGCTCCCGCGGCGACTAATCCATGGCGAATGAAACGCCTGAAGAATTGCGCCGGTGTCAGCAGATGATGCGAGTGGTGTTCGTACACGGTTCGTTAGGGCTCGACCTTGGTCACGCTGATGTAACGACACGCCGCTCCGTGATCATTCCGCCAATTTCCGAAGACGCGCACGCGCCGATGATGCGCGGCCGCGTCGGCGAGGATTTTTTCGTCTTTGAATCCAGCCGCGAGCCAAACTCTTTCGCCGAAGCCGACGTTAAAGTCGAACATGATGGGCGCGGCGCACGGCTGGCCGCGATGATAAGCGACGCGGCCGATGCCTTCGAACTTCGACGATGTCGATTTTGCCGCTGTCTTCGCGGGTTTCGGTTTCGCCTCGGCACAGCCGATGACAACGAATGCGAGACTAGTTAGGAAAACTCGGCGGAAAAGGGTTTTCATTTTTTCATGTGCGCAATTTTCTCGACGAGATAAGCGGAGAAATAGCCGGCGTATTTTTTCTGAAGCTCGGGCCGTTGCCAATCCTTTCCGGTCAATGTGCCGCGGCAGTTGGAAGATCGACAATTGCATTTCACCTCGTAGTCGTCGTCATCGGTCGTGCACCAATCGTGCGTCAGCTCCTCGTCCGCGGCGATGTCGCGCATGGCGACGAACGTGATCTCGCCGCGCATTCCGAGATTCGCATCGCAACTGTGGTTCGAATACAACATCGACAACTCGCGCTCCTCCTGATTGACGGGCGCGATAAAAAAATCATCACCGATTTGTATCTCGACCGGGCCTAACGAGGGCGGGATTTCGCGCTTCAATGTCTCACGATTCAAAATGTGTCCGCCTTTGACGAGCACGACTTCGCCCTTGTCGATCTTCGCGTTTGCGAACAAACCGCGCCCGTGAATGGGCGATTCGCGCACTTCCGTTTTCGGCGAGCGATACGACAACGGCAGCATGCGCCGTCAATGTAGCCACGGCTCTATGAGCCGTCATCTTCAGACGCGTCACAGACGCGTGGCTACATGTCGATCTTGCGCGCTACGGAGCGATGCGATCCGTCAGCGTGTCGGTGTGGAACGAGACCACGTCGCGCAAACGAAACCACGGCGAGTCGGTCTTCTTCATGCCTTCGAGCGCGTGGGCTGTGCCCGCGGCGTAATCCTGAATCGATTTGTAACGCACGATGAGCAGATAACGCCAGGCGGCGCCTTCGAGATGTTGCATCAAAATCTGGCCCGCAACTTTGTCTTCGGGCGTCGGCGGTTCGCTCAGAAATTTCTCGAGCGCATCTTCTTTTCCGGGAACAGCGCGATAGACCGAGACGACATAAATGGCGCCGGAGTCTTTATCGCCGAGACCGAGTGTGCTGCTGAATTGGTCCCACGACGGTCCGTTCACATACGTGTCTTCATGCCAATCGCTCAACCCGCTCATGCTCGGTCCGCGCGGATTTCCGGCCGCTTCGACGGTCGCTTTCGTGCCCATGTGCTGGACGCCGACGTAATCCCATTGCGCGCCATCTTCATGGCGAAACAACGCCCCGTGACCGGGCATCGGTGTATTCGGCGCCGGCTGTTTCAGAAAATCTGCGAGCGCCGCGGCTTTGCCGGGTGCGGCGTGATTAAA
>JBEEGX010000134.1:0-6664 GCA_041167105.1 Verrucomicrobiota bacterium | reverse complement strand
GCCGCCGAAACGCACGCCGAAGCCGAAGCCGAAACCAACACCGAAGCCGTCTCCGAAAAAACTTGTCGTGGCAAAGGCATCGCCGAAACCGAAACCGACTCCGGAAAAAGAAGATGTCGATCTTGCGAAGGAAGAAAAGCAAGCGGCAACGCCTGCACCTAACGAATCGCCCAATGCCGTCGCGGCGCAATCTGGAACTGGAAAAACATCGTCCGGCGGAAGCGGCGGACATGGCAGTGGCGCGACCATTCAATCGCAGTTCGGTTGGTATGGCAGCATGTTGCACGATCGTTTTTACAGCGAGTGGGTTCAGCCGACGAATGTCGATGCGGCGGGAGCGAAATCCGTTCTGGCGAAACTTCGAATCGAAAGAGACGGCCGCGTTTCCAGTTTCGAAATCGTTAGGCCATCGGGCAACGCGGCCATCGATGATTCAGTGCGCGCGGCCGCGAAGCGCGTGACGCAAGTGGATGCGTTGCCTTCCGGTCTCGGCAGCGGCGATCATTACGATGTGAAAATCAAGTTCGAGCTGAGCTCGGATTGATTACAACAACGCGAGCGATTTTCCTTCGCGGCCTTCGACTTGATCGAACGTGCATTGCTTCGGCGCTTTGTCTTTGCGCCAGCGCACAATTTTTGTGCCGTGCCGAAATCGTCCGCCGGTGAAATGATCGTAGGTAACTTCGACCACAATTTTTGGATCGACAGGTTCCCATTCACCGCTGCGCTCTGTGCTCCACCGACTGGGTCCGCCGGGCGCGTTGCAGGTAAATCCCGGCGGTTTGCGCAATGCTTCAAATTTTTTCGTGAGCGCTTTGCGTTCTTCGGCTTTGAAAGCGGAACTGAAGCCGACGTGATGGAGCAAGCCGTCGTCATAAAGGCCTAACAACAGTGAGCCGAGAACTTTTCCGCCGCTCGCATAACGAAATCCGCCGACGACGCAATCGGCGCTGCGAATTTGTTTCACTTTGACCGCGGCGGTGCGTTCGCCGGAGGCGTAGGACGCGTCGAGACGCTTCGCGATTACGCCGTCGAGATCGCCGCCGACTTTCTTGAACCATTTTTTTGCCTGCTCGAGTTTTATTGTGGCCGGTGACAGTTTCACCGCGCCCTTCATTTTGAATTTCTCGAGATTTTCTCTGCGTTCGCGCAATGGCTTCTTCAAATACGATTGTCGATCTTGCGCGAGAAGATCGAAGGCGATGAACAATGCCGGATGCGCTTGCGCCAGTTTCGCGACGCGACTCGCAGCCGGATGAAGACGCAATTGCAATTCGTCGAACGTCAGCGCGCCGTTCACCGGAATGGCGAGCTCGCCATCGAGAACAAAATCTTTCGCCGGTAATTTCGAAATCGCATCGACCACGTCGGGAAAATATCGCGCCAGCGGCTGACCCGCTTTCGATTGCAAATAGACTTCGTCGCCGCGCCGAAAGGCGATGCAGCGAAAGCCGTCCCACTTCGGTTCGTATTGCCAATTATCGCCCGCAGGAATTTCGTCGATCGATTTCGTTTCCATCGGCGGCAACGGCGGTTTGATCGTGAATGGCATTTTAGATCGGCGAGTTTCGCGGATAACGCCGCGGCTCGAGCTTCGGCGGACGTGCGCCGTGCACCACTGCGCCTTTGATCGAAATGTAACTGAGTTCTTGTCGATCCGCGGCGCAACGCAAAAGCAATCCGCCACGACTCATATCGCCGCGGCCGACGAAATCGGCGGGGAAACGCAAGCGCCCGCCGAAATGCGTGAGCAACACTTCGACATATTTTTTGCTGGCGATGCTGCCGAGCAAAACGATTTCGCATTGCGGCGATAATTTTTTGGCGAGCTTGCGCGCGTCGCGCTCGAGTGGTTTGCGATAACGCGCGTCGGCAGGATCGACATCTACTTGCGCGAACTCGCGCAGATCTTCGAGCGTAATTGTCGATCTTGCGTCGACCAATCCGCGTGTGGGCGTGATGACGAGAGTGCCGCAGAGTCCGCTCTTCACGCGCGCGAACGCATTGGCGTAGGCAATTTTTCCTCGAAAATAAAGTCCGCTGAGAAAAGTGAAGACTTCCGCGAGCGTCGCGCCTTCACTGCGCAGTCGCCGCGCGAGATCGAACTGCGCCCGCTCGCTCATGAGCATGCGCGCGCGCGCACCACCGGCATATGCGGGCGAAAGCAGAAAGATTCGGTTCGAAATGTTCTTGTCGATCTTGCGCGGCATTCGATTTCAATTTGGAATTCGCGCGAGCCGGCTCTAATTGCAATCGCGAATGGACGGTCCCGATTTCATCTGCATCGGCGCGCAGAAGGCCGGCACCGGCTGGTTGTATGATCAGCTGCGCGCGCATCCGGATTTCTGGATGCCGCCATTGAAGGAGCTGCATTATTTCGATCGCGCCGGACGATCGGCGCGCGAGTTGAGATCTGAATCGACCGATCGAATCGCCGAGGCGCGGCGACAAGCGCGGAATGAGGACGATCTGCGTTTTCTCGATTTATTCACGCAATTGCGCGGGAAGGAAGATGTCGATCTTGTCACGTATGCGGCGTTGTTTGCGACAAAGGGCGAACGCCTCGCCGGCGACATCACGCCCGGTTATTCCGCGCTAGAGGAGACGATGGTCCGGCGCGTCGTCGAGTCTTTTGCCGGGACGAAAATCATTTTCTTCGCGCGCGATCCGGTGGAGCGCGCGTGGTCGCAATTATCAATGTGGGTCCGGCATGGCGTGATCGAACGGGGCAAGATCGACATCGACGGTTTTCTCAACGATCCGGCCGTGCGCGCGCGTTCGTTTCCGAGCAAGATCGTGGCACGCTGGCGGCAGTTCGTTAGGCCGGAATTGTTTCGCGTTTATTTCTTTGACGATTTGGTCCGCGACGCGGCGGGACTGCGCCACGAAATCATTTCGTTCCTCGGTCGCGATGCCGAGAAACCCAGTGGCGATCTTTCGCCGGATTACAATCCGAAAGCGCGAAAGGAGAAGTTGGAACTAAAACCGGAGATGCGCGCGCGGTTGGCAGATTTTTTCAAGGACGAGTTGCACGTGTGCGCGGCAGAGCTCGGCGGTCCGGCGGTGGACTGGCCGAGGCGATACGGCTTGTAAAAATGGCGCGCAGTTAATTCACCGAATCGTCACGAGATCGCCATCTGTTTGTAACAATGGCCGCCTAGCGTGCGGCGCATGTTTAACAAGAGATTTCTGTTCACCATCGCGCTGGCGTCGATGTCGATCTTGCCCATGTCGATCTTGCGCGCGCAAGACGCGGGCGCGTTGCTCGACTTGTTAGTCAAAAAGCAACTCATCACCGACCAGGAAGCGGAGGAAGTGCGCGCGGAGCTGACGAAAGAAATTTCGACGACATCGGCCGGCAAATGGAAAATGTCTTCCTCTATTACCGAGCTCGAGCTCTACGGCGATGTGCGGCTTCGTTACGAATACCGCGGCGGCCGGCGACCGGACGATGTGCCGCAGGAGAACGATTGGCAGGAACGTGAACGCGAACGTTATCGTGTGCGCATCGGTCTGCGCGGAACGCTGGCGGACGATTGGTTCTTCGGCGTGCGTTTGGAGACGAGCAACAAACGCAATTCGACGAACGTGACGTTCGGCGGCGACGGCGGCACCGGACCGTTCGCGAAAGATGACGACGGCGTTTTCATCGGCCAGGCGTATCTCGGCTATAAAGGTTTCAAGGACATCACGCTCACCGGCGGTCGCATGCCGAATCCTTTGATCACAACCATCATGACGTGGGACCCGGACTTGAATCCGGAAGGCGCGGCCGAGCAATGGAAGCACACATTTAATTTCGAATTCGGCGGCGGGGCGGCGGCGGAAACGGCTGCCGGTTACAGCAAGGATGGCAAAACCGTGGCGGCAGCAACGCAGAGCGCGTCCGAGCCGTTCAAGTTAAAGATCGACGTGTTCGCGAACTTCGCGCAGTTCGTTTACGACGACTCGAATCCGGAAAATCCGATTGGCCCGCGCTCGGCCGTGGGTGGAAATTTAATTCCGAACACGGATGCGTGGTTGATGGCGTGGCAGGTCGGCGCGCGGTTCACGTTCCCGAAAAATATTTACGCGCAGTTCGCGCCGGTGCTCTACAACTACACCGGCAACGGCGATTCGTTTAACCTCCACTTCCAGGGCGGCGATCCGCTTCTCTCGAACGCCGATTCGATGAAGCTAAATCAAACCGGCATCAACAGCCTGCTCGTGCTCGATGTGCCGATGGAAGTCGGCTGGAAATTGGGCGAGCTGCCCATGCGCGTCTTCGGCGATTTCGCGGTCAATTTTGAAGGCGACGATCGCGCGCTTGCCGCCGGCCATCCGGAGAAAGGCGACCAGCGATATGCGTATCAGGGCGGAGTCGGCATTGGTCAGCTCAAAGTGAAACGCGATTGGCAGATCGAAGCGTTCTGGCAGCACAGCGAGCAATATTCGCTCGATCCCAACCTGGTTGACTCGGACATGTTCGACGGGCGCGTGAATCTCGAAGGCGTGGTGGTGCGCGCCGGTTACATGTTGAGCGACGCGGTCGGCTTCAATCTGACGTGGGCGTATGCGTGGCGCATCGATAATGCGCTCGGCACCGGCGGCGCGCACGACATTGCGGTCAATCCGCTCGACCAGTACCAGATTTTTCAGGCCGATATGAACGTGAAGTTCTAAACTCGCAAGATCGACAATCACTCATGAAAATAAAATCAGCACTCATCCTCATTGCATTGGCGCTCGTTTCGGTGGAAGCGCGGGCCGATCGTCTCGTCATCAAAGGCTCGGACACGTTAGGCGCGAAACTCGTGCCGCAACTGGCCGAGCAATTCAAAGCGCAACATTCCGGAACCACCTTCGACATCGCGGCCGAAGGTTCGACCACTGGAATCGCCGCCATCATCGAGGGCACAGCCGAAATCGGCATGTCGAGCCGGCGCGCGAAACCGGCGGAAGTTTCTGCGGCGAGTGGCAAAGGAAAAAATCTTAAGCCGACCATCGTCGCTTATGACGGCATCGCCGTGATCGTGAACGCCGCGAATCCGATCAAGGGCCTGACGAAAAAGCAGGTCGAACAAATTTTCACCGGTGACGTGAGCGATTGGAGCGCAGTCGGCGGCAGCGGCGGAAAGATCTCGATTTACACCCGCAACACTTCATCGGGCACGTATTCGGATTGGAAAGAGCTGGCGATGAAGAAGCGCGATTACGCCGGCAGCTCGCAGAAAATGGCGGGCAACGAACAGATCGCGGCCGAAGTCGGAAAAAATCCGAACGGCATCGGCTACGTCGGCATGGCTTACACGAAAGCGTCCGGCATCAAAGTCGCGCCGGTCGATGGCGTGATTCCGTCACAGCAAACCGTGCTCGGCAAAACTTATCCGTACGCGCGCCCGACGTTCTATTACACGAACGGCGAACCGAGCGGGCTCGCGAAAGAATTTGTCGATTTCACGGTCGGCCAGGCCGGACAAAAAATCGTCGCGCAAGTTGGCTTCGTTCCGATCAAGTAAACGTCAGCAACAACAGCTCGCGTCTGCGCTGCGTCGGTCTCGCGCCTTGCACATCGTCTGCGGTGGCCGCAGCTCAACGCGCAGCGTGTCGTCGTCTTCGGCGATGGATTCAACGTGATAGTTCGATGGAAAGAAATTTTCGTCGCCGTACTCGAACCGTATTTCCGCCGTAAGATCGACATCGATCATTCGACTGACCTTGTCGTAAATGCTGAGGAACTTGCCAGCGGTCATGAGCTCGTCGCCGCGCTCATTCTGCGGCACCCACAATTGCATGATCGTTTCGTTCCACTGGTTCTTCTCTCCGCCGCAGTCGACCGTATCGAACTTCGCTGCTTTGATTTCGGTCAAATGATAGCCGCGGTGGATCGTCTCGCCGTCGCCGTTCACGAATATCAGCGATTTGTTAGGCTCGGCGCGCAGCTGCGCGATGAACTCGGATGTCTTCATGGACGTTACGATATCGTAGGTTAACGAAAACGAAATTGCCCGGGGTCAGGCGCAGCAGTCATCGCCGGCAATGGCAGCGCGAGCTTCCTTAATCAAAAACGGAATGAGTGCGAGCGCGGCCACGCTGTCTAACCACCACCAACCGACAAGCCATGTCGCAGCCAACCCGACTATGAGCACGATCGACAGGTAACCACATGTGATCGACTCAATCGCATCGGCCCGCAACGCTCGCGAATTCAAACGTGCGGCAACTTTCAATTTGTAGCCGGCGAGGATTGGCATCCCGATTTTTGCAACGATGCCAATAAGAATACCCCACGCGCTTTCGTGCGTGTCGGTGATGCGTTCGGCGATGAACAATCCGTAACCGGAATTGAGAAGGACATAGGCAACCAGCGCGTAGAGCGAATAGCCGACGAGACGCGCCGCGCGACGTTCGACAAAATCGACATGTTCTACTGTGGCGCGGCCGGCTGCTTCGATTTTCAGTCGCCACAACAACACTGCGGCACTGAAGAGCTCGATGACGCTGTCGATGCCGAACGCTTCCAACAGCAAACTTTTCGACGCCCAACCCAGGAGCAAGGACGCCGCTCCTTCGATCGTCATCCAACCGAGCGTGATGTAGGTGAGACGCAGCGCGAGCTGCACATCCGCAGCTCGCGCGCGCTTGTTTGATAACGTTTGCGTCTCTCCCATCACATGCCCTCACA
>JBEEGX010000133.1:0-10033 GCA_041167105.1 Verrucomicrobiota bacterium | reverse complement strand
ATCCGGTGCCGAAAACGCACGGCTGCATTCGCTTGAAAGGCGAAGCCGCGGCAAAGTTTTATGCGCTCGTGCATTCGGGCACACCGGTGAACATCGCCGAGTCGCAACCCGAAGACAGCAGCCTCGGCGGGAAAGTGGCGCACCCGGACGATTCGCGCCTGCCCGATCCGCCGGGGAGCGTGATGATTTCCGACGCGGCCTTCCAAAAGCCGAGCGGCCCGGTGTTTGAAGATTAGTTAGGCGCGGCGAAGTTGCCGCAAGATCGACAAGTGAGCACGAACCTCATCTCCTCCGGAACGACGGCGCGCGAGAAAGTAAATCTGCGCACGCCCGACGTGATGGCGGCGGTGCAGGAACAGGTCGAAGCGCATTATCGCAGCGACATCGTCGATAAAGTGCGCCGGCAGGGCGGAGTGATCCGCGTGGGCGACACCACCGTGAAACTGGCGAAACAATTCGGTTTTTGTTACGGCGTCGAACGCGCGATCGATCTCGCTTACGCCGCACGCAAAGTTTTCAAGGACCGGCGACTCTTCATCGTCGGCGAGATCATTCACAATCCCGAGGTCAATCAGCAGATCGCTTCGTTAGGGATTAAGAACCTCACCGGCAAAAACAAACAGGCCGAGATCACCGAGCTCCAGCCCGACGACGTCGTCATCGTGCCGGCGTTCGGAACGGAGTTGTCGATCTTGCAACAAATTAAGGAACGCGGTTGCCAGATCGTGGACACGACCTGCGGCGACGTCATGAGCGTTTGGAAACGCGTGCGCAAATATGCCAGCGAAACTGCCACGTCCATCATTCACGGCAAGGCCGAGCACGAAGAGACGAAAGCGACGAGCTCGCGCGCGCTCGGCGACGGTGGCGGACATTATCTCGTCGTGCTCACGCTCGCGGACACGGATTACGTTTGCGATTACATCCGGCACGGCGGCGAGAAAGCGGCGTTCCTCGAAAAATTCAAAGGCGCGTATTCCGCGGGATTCGATCCCGATGTGCATCTGAAAACGGTGGGCGTCGCGAACCAGACCACGATGTTGCGCGGTGAGACCGAAGAAGTTCAGCGCCGAATCCGGCAGGCGATTGTCGACCGTGACGGTGTCGATCTTGCCGAGCAAAATTTTCGTTTCTTCGACACCATCTGCGGCGCGACCCAGGAACGGCAGGACGCGTTGCGCGAATTGCTCGACGTCCCGATGGATTTGTTGCTCGTCGTCGGCGGCTACAACAGCTCAAATACGTCGCATCTCGCCGAGATGGGTGAAGAAAAGTTGCCGACCTATTTCGTCCTCAACGCCTCACGCTTGGTGAGCGCGAACGAAATCAAGCATTACAACCTGCACGAGAAACGCGAAGTCGTTAGCCATTTCTGGTTGCCGCCCGGCCCGGTCGTCGTCGGCATCACCGCCGGCGCCAGTTGCCCTAACAACTTGATCGAAGAAACGCTCATCCGCTTGTTCGAGCTCCGCGGCATCCCGCGGCAACAGCTCGAGCTCGCGGCGTAAGATCGACAATTACTTCTTCGCGCCGCGCGGGTCGTCCGCCGGATTGACGTAATTGATTTGGAACGGGCCTTCGCTGCTGATCTGGACGATCGATTCGGCATTCGACATGGCGAAATGTTTCATGCCCGCGGGCAATGCCACAAAACTTCCGGGGGCCATTTCGTGCGCGCTGGCCGCGTCCAACTTCTCGCCCATGCCGATCTTAAATGATCCGGAAATCACCGTCACACGTTCATCGCTCGGATGGGTGTGCGGTGGAACTTTGTAACCGGCCGGCGCTTTCAGGCGGATGGTGAAGGAGCCGGGCTTAGTCGGGTCGCCGTCCAATACCGCCATTTTCCCTCCGGGCGGCAACGACGACGGCGCGTCGCCCCATTGCAGATCGTTAGGTGAAATGACTTTGTGTTCGGTCGTGGCGGTCGCCGCGGTTTTTTCCTGCGCGGTTATGGCAACGATCGCGACGGTGAAAAGAAGGCTGCAGATAATCAGGATCTTTTTCATGACCGCACTCTGCGCCGTTCCGATTACCATCGCAAGATCGACATCTTTCCGGTGAAGCATCCGTTAGATAGACGAAATCCGAATCAGGGTTAGGCTGGACTATGAGAGGACAAGCACCATGCGGATTTTAGTTGTAGAAGATCACGACGATACGCGCCGTGTTCTGAAGCGTTGTTTTGCACGTAGCGGTCACGAGGTTGCCGTCGCGGAGGATTTGCAAAGTGGAATCGATTCGCTCGAGCACACTCGTTTCGATGTGATCGTGAGCGACATCGCGTTGCCGGACGGGACTGGTTACGCGCTCATCAGCGAGGCGCGTCGGCGCGGGATTGATGCGCTCGGCATTGCGTTTTCAGCTTACGATTATCCAAGTGAAGTGGAGGAGCCGAAGGTAACCGGCTTCGATTATCATTTGCAGAAGCCGTTCGATAGCGACCGGCTGTTTTCGATCGTCGACGCCGCGGCCGCGTAAGATCGACATCTTCATCCACGCAAACGCGGCGCGCCGCGCGTAATACGGGTACGTATGCGTGCAATTTGGAAAGGCAGTATCAGTTTCGGTCTGGTCAATATTCCCATCGCGCTTTATCCGGCGACGCGGAAGGAAGAATTGAAATTTCGCATGCTGAGAAAAACCGATCTCAGCCCGATCAATTACAAACGCGTCGCGGAGAAGGACGGCAAAGAAGTTCCGTGGAACGACATCGTGAAGGGTTACGAGTACGAGAAGGGAAAGTTCGTCATTCTAAAGGACGAAGATTTTCAGCGCGTCGATCTCGAGGCGACGCAGACGGTCGACATCCAGGACTTTGTCGATCTTGACGAGATCGACCCGATGTTTTTCTACAAGCCATATTATCTCGAGCCGCAAAAAGGCGGCGACAAAGCGTATGTGCTGCTGCGCGATTCGTTGAAAGATTCAAAGAAAGTGGGCATCGCCAAAGTCGTGATCAAGACGCGGCAATATCTCGCCGGCGTGAAACCGGAACATGACGCGCTCGTGCTCGAGCTCATGCATTTCGCCGATGAATTGGCGGACTCGGACAAATTGCACGTGCCGAAAAAAGTCGAGGCCGGCAAGCGCGAGCTCACGATGGCGAAGGCGTTGATCGACAATATGAGCGCGAAGTGGAACCCGGAGAAATATCACGACGATTACAAGGAAGCGGTCATGAAAGTGATCGAGGAGAAGGTTGAGCACGGCGGCGAAGACATTGAAGAGAAGCCGAAGAAAGCGCCCAAGCCGACGAAGGTCATCGACCTGGTAGAAGTTTTGCAGCGCAGCTTGAAGGAGTCAGGCGCCGCCGCACGCGGTGGAACGAAGAAAAGATCGACAACGAAACGTGAGAAGCATACGCATCATCGGCACAAGAAAGCCGCGTAGTGCTTGATCGAATATCTACGACCGACTCAGCGACTAACACGGAGATGCTTAACGGCGTCACCGCGATGCTCGAGTACGAACTTTATGTGCCGTTGCATCACAACGACGGCCGCCCGATCGATCCGCAAATGTTGCGCGACTTGAAGAAGCGTCTGGTCGACGAATTCGGCGGGCTAACGCATTTGCGTCAGGAGAACGACGGCTTTTGGAAAATCGGCGAGCATACCTTTCGCGATCGCATCGAGATTCTACGCGTGCTCGCCAACGACACCGAACGGGTCCGCCAATACTTCACCGAGCTGAAAGAGTATCTGAAGCGGCAATGGGGCCAGCAACATTTTCTCATTGTTAGCCGGCAAGTGACGGCAGTTTGAGTTTCGTTAGGCCGCGCGCGTTCAACTGTTCGATCAACATCCGCGCGTTTTTGATCGCGAATGCTTCGCGGTCGTTATCGAAATAAATCCAGGCTTCGCGCGCATCGCTCTTGTCGATCTTGTCCGCCCACGCCGCCAGTTCATCGTGCGTGTAATCATGCCGATACCAACGCGAGCGTCCGTGTAACCGAATGTAAATGACGTCCGAGGTTTTGATCAGGTCATCCGGCAGACGCGGCGCGCTGATCGAACAAAAGATGAGTCCACGTTTCTCGAGCGCGCGATAAACCGATTTGTGCCACCAACTTTTGTGCCGGAACTCGACCGCACATCGCAATCGCGGATCGAGTTGGGTGACGATGCTGCGCAAACGCGACGGCGTGTATTTGTAGCTCGGCGGAAATTGAAAAAGAAAACAGCCGAGCTTTTCGCCTAACAAGTTGTCGATCTTGCAAAATTCCTGCACCAGCTTGCGCGTGCGCACAAGACGCTTCTCGTGCGTGATGAGCGAATTTACTTTCACGGAGTAGCGAAAATGTTCCGGCGCATTCCGCCGCCACGCTTTCACCGTCGCCTCCTTCGGCCATTTATAGAACGGCGCGTTCAGCTCGACCGTGTCGAAATTCGCGACGTAATGTCTGAACCACGTGTCGGTGCGTCTCGTGTCCGGATAAAAAATGCCGCGCCAATGCCAGTAAAACCAACCGGAGCAGCCGACGTGAATCTACACGTAATAGAATCGGATGCGCGACGGCGATTGGCTTGACAGGCAAGATCGACATCAGCAGCCTTGCCGATTATGAACGCACTCTCTCGTTACGCGGACACGGTTTATTGCATCATGCGATTGGTCATTGGCCTGTTGTTCGCATGTCACGGGGGACAAAAAATTCTCGGCTTTCCGCCCGGTGGCCACGGCGGTCCGATGGATGCGATGGGCTTGTTAGGCGCGTGGATTGAGCTCGCTGGTGGATTTTTGATCGCGTTCGGTTTACTGACCCGCATCGCCGCTCTCATCGCATCGGGCGAAATGGCGGTCGCGTATTTTATGGTCCACGCGAACGGCGGATTCTTCCCAATCCAAAATCACGGCGAGCTGGCGGTGATCTATTGTTTTGCTTTCCTGTTCATCGTTTTCTACGGCGCGGGTGGATTGAGCATCGACGCGTTGATCAGTCGCGGACGAACGGCCGGTGCGACCGCGACGCCGTAAGATCGACATCTTCCTTTCGATGAAACGCGCAATTGTCACGCTCGCGATTTTACTCACGGGCGGATCCCTCTTCGCGCAGGAATACAAGGATTTCGGCAAGGACCGGCTGAACCAATCGCCGCGCCACGCTGAGTGGGTCGACATCAAATCCGGCGATCACACGATCAAAGCGTTCGTCGTTTATCCCGAGCGCAAAGACAAAGCGCCGGTCATGATCGTCATCCAGGAAATTTTCGGCGTGACCGATTGGCTGCGCAGTTTATGCGATCAACTCGCCGAAACCGGCATCATCGCTATCGCCCCCGATTTTCTGAACGGCCAAAAATTCGAAGACGCGGACAGCGCGATGAAAGCCGTCTCCGCCGTGACGCCGGAACAAATCAACCGCGTTCTCGATGCGACATCTGAGTACGCGTTAATGAAAATTCCCGCGGGCAACGGCAAGCTCGCGGTCTGCGGATTTTGCCGGGGCGGGGGATGGGCGTTCGATTATGCCAGCACCAATTCGAAATTGAACGCGGTCTATTCATTTTACGGCACGCCGCTCGATGACCCGGCGAAGATCGCGAAAATTCCGTGTCCGGTTTACGGGTTCTACGGCGAGAACGACGAGCGCGTGAACGCGACCATTCCGAAAGCGGAAGAGTTAATGAAAGCGGCCGGCAAAAAATACGAGCCGGTCATTTACAAAGGCGCCGGTCACGGCTTCATGCGCTCAGGCGAGCCCGACAACCCGCAAATGCGGCCGGAGGATCGCAAAGCGCGCGATGAAGCGTGGGTGCGCTGGAAGACTCTGCTCAAACAATTGTAAACGTCAGACCGCGGATAGGTTGAACCGCGATTCTGTTGTCACTGCCGCTTCGTCGCGGTCGGCGAAGGAGAGGCTTTCTTCAACTTGTTCTCGTTCGAGAGCTTCAATCCGTAATGGTGTTCATACTCGTATTGTCTTCGCGCGACCCGAGCTTGCGCGCTGGACTCTGTGTTTTGCGTGCGCGTCGGTGCAGGACTGGCTGAAGAAGAAGGCGCCATCGCTTTCGTCTTAATCGTCGCCCCCGTTCGGATGTTTCGCGCCGTTCTGGCTCCTCTCTGTCTCTTTTCGCTGACGTTGGTCGTCGTAGCGGGGTCTCCTTTATTGCTGGTCGTTTCCTGTGGTGCCGGCTCGGCTAGCGCAGCACTGAATGAGACGATGCCGAGCGCTGCCACTACGAATCTTTTCTTCAATAGGTTCTGTTTCATATCCGTGCCTCATATTTTATAACGCTCCCGCCATCGGGCAAAATGTTTGCAGAATGCTCGTCGTCGCAACTTCGGCCTGGAAGCGCACTAAGATCGACAAGGGCAAGATCGACATCTACGCTTCGCGCACAACGCTATGAAAATCGTCATCCATATCGTCCGCATTCTTCTCGGCCTCACCTTTGTCGTCTTCGGCTCGAACGCATTTTTGCATTTCATCCCCATGCCGCCGCTGCCGCAAAACGACGCCGGCGCCTTCATCGGCGCGATGATGCACAGCGGCTACATGCAATTCGTCGCCGCGTGGCAGGTGCTCGGCGGATTGTGTTTACTCAGCGGGCGATTGGCGCCGTTAGGCCTGTTGCTGCTCGGCCCCGTCATCGTGAACATTCTCGCCTACCACATGTTTCTCGATCACATGTTCAATCCGATCGCCCTCCTCGTCGCCGTGTTGGCGGCGTTTCTGCTCTGGGTTTATCGCTACAAATTCCCAGCCATCTTTCGGCCCTAACGAGTGAAGTTCGTTTTAATCGGGAGCGGACTCGCCGGCGGAGTCCTGGCCGCGTTTCTCGGCCGCCGAGGGTACGATGTCGATCTTTACGAACTCCGGGCCGATCCGCGCGCGGGAAATTTCGTCGTCGGCCGCTCCATTAATCTCGCGCTTTCCACGCGCGGCATTCACGCGCTGGAACAGTTAGGCATCGCCGAGGAAGTTTTGCGCGACGCCATCCCGATGCGCGGGCGCATGATTCACGACAAATTGGGCGAGCTCCATTTCGCGCCCTACGATGTCGATCCGAACAAGTGCATTAATTCCATCGGACGCGCGGCGTTGAACTCGACCGTGATCGAAGCCGCGGTGCGAAACCCGAACGTACACGTGCATTTCAATCGCAAATGCGTCGACGTCGATCTTGAGTCGCCGACCGCGCGTTTTGAATCGGGTGAAGCTGCTTCGGGCGACGCGATTATCGGTGTTGACGGCGCGTTCTCGGCCGTGCGCGCGGCGATGCAACGCAAGATCGACAACTTCATTTACGACGAAAGTTACCTCGCTCACGGCTACAAAGAATTGGCGATTCCGCCCGCGCCCGACGGATCGTGGCAAATGGAAAAAAACGCGCTGCACATTTGGCCGCGCAAAAGTTTCATGATGATCGCGCTCCCGAATCCGGATGGCTCGTTCACCTGCACATTGTTCTGGGAGTTTGAGAAGTTCAAAGCGACGACGAGCGACGAAGACGTACGCCGATTTTTCGAACGGGAATTTCCCGACGCAGTGGCGTTGATGCCCACGCTGCTGGAAGATTTTCATACGAATCCGACTGGCTCGTTAGTCACGATTCGATGTGCGCCATGGTTTTATCGCGACAAAGTTTGCCTCGTCGGCGATGCGGCCCATGCGGTTGTACCATTTTATGGACAAGGCATGAACGCCGCGTTCGAAGATTGCGTTGTGTTGGACGAATGCTTCGCCGAATTCGCGCAAGATCGACATCGTGCATTCGCCGAGTATTTCGCACGGCGAAAAGAAAACACCGACGCGCTCGCCGATCTCGCCATCGGCAATTTCATCGAGATGCGCGACAAAACCGCGTCGCGTCTGTTCCGCGCCAAGAAAAAGCTCGACCACTTTCTCGAAGCCACACTTCCGGAAATCTATCTCCCGCTTTACACCATGGTCACGTTCACGCGCATCCCCTATGCGAAAGCCGCACGTCGCGCGCGTATTCAAAACGCAATCGTGTACGGCCTGCTTGGATTAATTCTGTTGCTGCTGGCGCTCGCAACTGCACGAGCGCTTTCTAACTAGCGGCCGGCCCAGTCGCGTTTCTCGAGCTCGGCCTTGGCGTCGCGCAATTCTGTCGCGCGCACGTGGACCGCTTCTTCGAAAGCGGCGCGTTGGATATCGAGCTGAACGTGGAGCCGGCGAATCTCGAGCAGATTGCCAATGCGAAGCAGTGCTTCGATTTGATCGAAAGGTTTGAGGAGAAAGTCGGTCGCGCCGGCGCTGAGCGCGCGAAGTTTCGTTTCTTCGCCCACGTCCGCGGTCAGGACGAGCACGGGCAGGAACAGTTCGCTGTTCTGCGCGCGCAGAGATTTTAGAATCGTTAGGCCATCGACGTGCGGCATCATGAGGTCGAGCAAAATCAGATCCGGCTCGAACTCGGCGCAGGTATCGAGGGCGCGTCGCGAATCGGTGATGGAACGCACGCGTGAAAACCCATTGTCGCTCAGGGTCGCTTCGAGCAATGCCACGTTCGCCGGTTCGTTGTCGACGATCAGGATTTTCATTTTCGAGGCGTGCTTGAGAAACAAGCCCGTGGCCGCAATCAAATCTTGCATGGCGGTTGTCATGAAGGAGACGCCGTAACTTCGGCGACGGCCGTTTTTGGCTTCGCCATCTCGTCGCACGTGCGAATGAAATGGTCGACGTCGAGCGGTTTGGTGAGATACGCGCGCGCACCGGCGGCGAGCAGTCGCTGGATTTGCTGGGTCGTCGCATCCGCGCTGATGACGACGGTCGGAATGTTGCGCGTGGCTTCGTGTGCCTGTAATTGCGCGAGCACGTCCCAGCCCGGCATGTCCGGAAGATGCAGATCGAGCAGGATCAAATCGGGCGCGTGACGCAATGCAAGATCGACACCGAGTCGTCCCTGCATGGCGGTGATCAAATCGATGTCGCCTTGTTCGGCCACGATCTGTTCGATGAGCGTGAGATTGGAAACGTTGTCTTCGATGTAGAGGACGGTGCGTTTGGGTCCGTTAGGCGATTGGCCATTGGCCGTCGCGCTGCTTTTTACCGGCGCGCTGCCGGTGCGCCGGAGCGGCGACTCGGCGCGCGAAAGCTCGATCCAAAATGTGCTGCCGCGACCCGGATCGCTTTCGACGCCGATCGATCCGCCCATGGCCTGCATCAACCGTTGCGACAAGGCCAGACCCAGACCGGTGCCTTGCACTTCCGATTGCTCGGCGCCGAGGCGGTCGAACGGCGTGAAGAGTCGTGAAAGATTTTCGCGCGCAATGCCCGGGCCATTGTCGCTCACGACGATGCGCGTTTGTTTTTCGCCTAACAAATCCGCGGACACAGCGACGCGGCCGTTTTCCGGTGTGTATTTCACGGCGTTGCTCAGCAAATTAAGCATGACTTGTTTGATCCGCTGACGATCGGCGAGCAGGTGCCACTCGTTGTCGATCTTGTCCGGCGCGCACAATTCGATGCTGCGTTCGGCCGCGAGCGGGCGAATCAACTCGAGCGTCTCGGCCAAAATGTGTGCGAGACATACCGGTTCGACCGACAATTGCATTCGGCCGGATTCGATGCGGCTGATGTCGAGCACTTCGTTGATAAGATCGAGAAGGTGACGGCCCGCACTCGTGATGTGGCCGAGCCGGCTGCGCTGCGTTTCGGTCGGGCTTTGCCGTTCGAGCAGCTGGCTGAATCCGAGAATCGCATTCAAAGGCGTGCGCAATTCGTGACTCATGCGCGAAAGAAATTCGCTCTTCGCGCGGTTCGCGCGGTCGGCTGCATCTTTGGCTTCGCGCAATGCTTCTTCGGCGCGTTGCCGCTGAGTCACGTCGTGCGCGACGCAGAACAAAATTTTGTCCGTGGCTGACCACGAAGCCGACCAGAGAACATCGACAATCGCTCCGTCTTTGCGCACGTAGCGGTTGACGAAATCGGTGAGCTTGCCGGCTTTGCGAATGTTATCGTCCGCTTCCGCCGTCTTGCCCCGATCATCGACGTGGACAAGATCGACATACGGACGTCCGATTAATTCGGCCGGCGTGTAACCCCAAATATCCTGACACGCCG
>JBEEGX010000132.1:0-18264 GCA_041167105.1 Verrucomicrobiota bacterium | reverse complement strand
CTTCTGCAACAGCAGGCGAAACCTGAGGATGTGCTGATCGCAAATTACGAATACGAACCAATATACTTTTACACCGGGTTGCGGCTCGGCCTAACGATCGCGCGCGATTCACCGGTCTACGATGCGGCGCGGCGGCAGCAATTGCCGGAATATTGTTTCGGCGCCGATCGTGTTCGCTGGATCGCGTGGCGTCCGGCATGGGATTTGGGCGCACGGGATTCGTGGGCGCAACTGCAACGCGACATTGCGGCTAGCGGCGGTCGCATCGAGCAGGTCACACAAATCAAAGAAACGTTCTGGGAAAACCGCGAAAACATTCACTTCCATCGATTCGCCGGAGATCGATATCTCTTCGCGTGGTTTCCGCGCGCATTGGTCGAAGCCGCGCCGGAGAGCTTTCCGCCGCCGGCACAGCTTCCGGCCGGTGCGATTTTCCGGGTCGATTGGCCGGCGGACTGAGGGCGTGGCGACGCTTTGAATTTGATTGAGCAAAACCGCCCGAGGGAAGAAGTTTCACCGCGATGAAGTTGTCGATCGTCACCACATTTTTTCAATCCGCGCCTTATATCGAGGAATTTTACCGCCGCGTTCGCGCGGAAGCCGCGAAGATCACGAACGATCTGGAAATCATTTTCGTGAATGACGGTTCGACCGATCGGTCGCTCGAAGTCGCGCTCGAATTGCAGAAACAAGATCCGCGCATTCGCATTGTCGATCTTTCGCGCAACTTCGGACATCACAAGGCGATGATGACGGGACTCGAACACGCGCGCGGCGATTTCGTTTTCCTTATCGATGTCGATCTTGAAGAGCCGCCCGAAATTCTTGGGGAATTCTGGACGACGCTCGAGCGCGAGAACGCCGACGCGGCCTATGGAGTGCAATCGCCGCGTCACGGCCCGTGGCTCACACGCACGCTCGCCAATTTGTTTTACGCGCTCTTCAAAATCTTTTCCGATCATCCGATTCCCGCGCATTCGTTGACCGCGCGTTTAATGACGCGCCGTTATGTCGATCAATTAATCCGGCACAAGGAACATCTCTCGAACATGATCGGTCTCTGGGAAGTGACCGGTTTCAAACAAACGGCGGTGCCCGTTCGCAAAAATCCATTCAAGGGTTCAACGACATATACATTTCGCCGCCGGCTCGCGGCCGCGGTTTACGCCATCACCGCATTCAGCAGCAAACCGCTGCGCATGATCGCGTACCTCGGCTTTTTCATGACGCTGCTTTCGGCGGTGTATGCGGTCGAACTTGTCGGCGAATATTTTGTCTTCGGCATCGCGCCGACCGGCTGGACTTCGCTCATCGTCTCAATCTGGCTTCTCGGCGGCGTGATTCTCTTTTGCCTCGGCATCATCGCGACTTATCTCGCGGTCATCTTTGTTGAAACGAAGAACCGGCCTTACACGGTCATTCGCCAAATTTACGAGACCGGCGGCGGCGAGCGATGACGATTCCATTTAATCGGCCGTCGATTCTCGGCCGCGAGTTGGATTATATGCGCGCGGCCGTTACTGCCGGCAGCATCAATGGCAATGGCGAGTTCACGGTAAAATGTCAGACGCTTTTGCAAAGTGAGCTCGGCGCAAAAAAAGGGTTGCTCACAACTTCCTGCACGGCCGCGCTGGAAATGGCGGCGTTGCTGCTCGATCTCGCGCCGGGCGATGAAGTCATCGTGCCGTCTTTCAATTTTCCTTCGACCGCGAACGCATTTGTTTTGCGCGGAGCGAAACCGGTCTTCGCCGACATTCGCGCGGACACGCTCAACATCGACGAAACAAAGATCGAACGGCATCTAACCGCGCGGACGAAAGCGATTGTGCCGATGCATTACGCCGGCGTCGCGTGCGAGATGGATGCGATTGTCGATCTTGCGCGAAAGCATTCGCTCGCTGTCATCGAAGACAACGCGCATGGCTTGTTCGGGAAATACAAAGATCGACATCTTGGTTCCATCGGCGAGTTCGCCGCGCAAAGTTTTCATTCGACCAAGAATTTTACCTGCGGGGAAGGCGGCGCGCTTTTAATCAACGACGAGCGATTTATTCGCCGCGCCGAAATTATTCGCGAGAAAGGGACCAACCGCGATGCGTTCTTTCGTGGCGAGGTCGACAAATACACGTGGGTTGACGTCGGCTCGAGCTATTCGCCGTCGGATATTTTGGCGGCGTTTCTTTTCGCGCAGTTAGAAGCGCGCGAACAAATCCAAGCGCGGCGCAAAGAAATCTGGAATCGTTATGACGAACAATTGCGCGATTGGACGAAGCGATGCAGCGCGCAATTGCCAACCGTGCCGTCGCATGTCGAACAATCGTACCACATCTTCTATGTCCTCATGCCGAGCAGCGATGACCGCGACCGATTGATCGCGCATTTGCGCGCGCGCGGAGTGCAAAGCGCATTCCATTACGTCCCGCTTCATCTTTCGAAGATGGGCCGCGGGTTCGGCGGCAAAGAGGGCGATTGTCCAGTGAGCGAGAACGCGAGCGCACGTTTGTTGCGCTTGCCATTTTACAACGACCTTAGCGCAACCGAGCAAGAACAGGTCATTGCGGCGGTGGAAGATTTTCGTTAACGAGCAACTCGCGCGCAATGGAAACGAAACTGATTTATCGCAACATCGCGATTTACGATCTCATCATGCGGTCGCTCTACCGCCGCAGCTATCTGGCGCGGCATCAGATGGTGGCCGATCTCATTCCGCCGGGATCGAGCGTTGTCGATCTTTGCTGCGGCTCGGCGTTGCTTTATCGCGGTTATCTCAGTCGTAAATCGGTAAAATACACCGGGCTCGATAGCAGTCCGTTCTTCGTTGAAGCGTTAACCAAGCGCGGCATCGCGGCGTTGGTGTGGGACCTTCGCTCGGACAAACCGTTGCCGCGCGCCGACTACGTGGTGTTGCAAGGTGGCCTGCTCTTTTTCCTGCCGGATCCAACTGCGTTCATTCAACGCATGCTCGCCGCGGCCGAACGTCAGGTCATCATTATGGAGCCCATTCGTAATCTCTCCAGCAGCAGATTTCCGCTTCTGGCCAAAATAGCGACGCGTTTGTCCGGGGGCGGCGACCCGAATCATCCGTCGCGCTTCAACGAAAAAACACTCGATCGCGTTTTCGAAAATCTTCCGGTGAAGCACAAGTTTAAAATCCCGGGCGGCCGCGACAAAGTTTACGTCTTGGAGAAGTCGATTACTTCAGCCGATAAATCCTGAATTGCGCGTTCGATTCAAGCAGCGTCGCGTTTTGTTCGACGTATCGCGCAAATTCTTTGTACTCATCGAGCCACCAAACGGTCTTGGAATAAAAGACTAGATGGGTCGCGCCGCGCCAGCGTAATTGCGCAAGATCGACAATCGCATCTTCGCTCGAAGACGGATGACCGTTGTAGACGCCGTCACACTCGAGAAAGTGCCAGCCGCGGCGCTCCGCGTAATAGAAAATCGTCGGATCACCGTAATCCGGCGCGACAATCAGCGAACCCGGTGGTGTTGTTCGTTTCAATTCCAAACCGGCTTCGCGCAACTCCGCCGCCACCGGGCGATAAAGCAATTCGCTTTGCATGAGCGAACAGGCCGCGAAGGTGGTGGCGACAATTGCGAACCCGGCGCGCATGAATAGTGCGGCGTAGGAATGCGGATTGGCAAACGCGCGCAATGACATGACGCGCGCGCAAAATTCACCGGCGAATGCGGCGGCGATCGGGACGAGCGGCAGTTGATACCACGGATGACGATTTCCGTAGCCGACCACGACGATGAAAAGAATCATCGCGACGAGCCAGGCGTAGAGCACGCGAGATTTGATTGTCGATCTTGCAACGATCGCGCCGGCAATCCCGAGAATGAACAGAACGGGTGTAAGCGATGAAACGAACAGGCCCCTAACGATTGCGAAATACCAAGACAGTTGCTCGAACCGAAATCCGCCGGCGCCGAAAAAGTGATGCGGATAAAATTCTTTGCTGATTTGATAGGCGTGCCAGTACCAGATTGCGGATGGAAGCAGTGCAATCATCGCGAACAAACCGAGCCACTGTAGCGGCGGCCTATGACCGTCGCTCGAATCTCCGCGAAGAATGCGACGGTCATAGACCGCCGCTACAGCCAGAGGCGCGCCGATAATTGCAGCCGGAGCTTTGAGCAAGATCGACAACGAAATGCAGGCGGCGCTGGCAAAGAAAGATGTCGATTTTGCAGCGGCAATCCAGCATTGGAAGAAATACAGCCCGATGATCGAGACCGAGAGCGAGGGCATGTCGGGCATGAAGCAACGGCTCGCCATCACCGACAACGGCGCGAAGCAGTAGAAGAAAAGCGCGCATGTCGCCGCGGTCGTGCCGAACATGTCGCACACGAGTAAAAAGAAAAATGGGAGAGATGCGGCGAATAGAATGACCGCCTCCACGCGTCCAATACATTCGTGGACGCCAAATATTTTGTAAGCGAGCGCGGCGACGAATGGAACGATGGGCAATTCGGTACCGACATAACCTGGCTGGTCCCCCGCCCAATCGATCTGCGGTCGCGCGAAATGGAAACCGCCGGTGAGAAAATTTCGCGCGATCGCCGCCACGTCGCTTTGTCGCCAACTCCATTCGTCGACGAAGGGCTGGTTGATCGCGATGAAACGCACCGCGACCGCGATTACGCCGATAAAGATGGCGAGGCGTATATGTCGATCTTGCACGGGTTTCACCAATCGCGTGTTGACAAAGGCACGAGGCGAAGTCAATCGAGTACCGAGACCCAATGACGAAGTTCGCCCACATCTTCCTCGCCTTCATCGCGATTGCGTCCGCGATCGCGCAGGCGCCGCCGCCGCCGGACGCGCCGGACGTAATTGATTACGAGAAGTTGATTCCGCTTTTGCCGGACGCGCCTAACGGATGGGCCGCGGAAAAGCCCGAGGGTTCCACGACGGATGTCGGCGGATTCAAGTTAACGAACGTCCATCGCGATTATCACAAGGGCGAAGGCGCGACAGCGCCGACGGCGTCGATCAGCATTCTCGATTCAATTTCGAATCCCGATTACGTGATTGCGACGACAGCGGCCTGGAACATCACGAGCGAGAGCGGCGAAGGTTATTCCAAGTCGGTCACGATCGATGGCAATCCCGGATTCGAAGCATACGAGAAGGATCAAAAGCACGCATCGATTTGGGTGATGGTGGCAAAACGCTATTTCGTGCAGATCGAGCTAACGAATCTCGAGCCGAAAGAATTGCAGGACTGGATCAAGCGCGTCGATCTGAAGAAGCTGGCCGAGATCAAGTAAGATCGACATCTTCCTCATCGCTTGTCATTCCGAGCGAAGTCGAGGAATCTCTCGCTAATTCATGAGCGAAGAACGCAAAACGCCGGAGATGCGCGCGCAGATGACGGACATCGAACGTCTGCGGCATTCGGCGGCGCATGTGCTGGCCACGGCGATTTTGAAAATCTGGCCGGAAGCGCAATTCGCGGCCGGGCCGCCAGTGGAGAACGGATTTTATTACGATGTCGATCTTCCCCACCGCATTTCGCCGGAGGATTTCGAGAAGATCGAGGCGGAGATGAAGAAGGAGATCAAGGCGAACCATCCGTTCGAGCGCGTGGAAGTTTCGCGCGATGAAGCGCTGGAGATGGGACGCAAAGGCCGGCTGGCTTCGTTAGGCGAACGCGAACAACCGAGCAAATTCAAGATCGACATCATCGAAAACATTCCCGAAGGCGAAACTATCTCGCTCTATCGCAACGGCGACTTTGTCGATCTTTGCGCCGGGCCGCACGTCATGCGCACGGGAAACATCGGCGCCTTTCGCCTAACGAATGTGGCGAGCGCTTACTACAAAGGCGACGAAAAGAATCCGCAGCTTCAACGCATTTACGGCACCGCGTTCAAGAACAAGACACAGCTGGACGAATACTTCGCCATGCTTGAGGAAGCGAAAAAGCGCGATCATCGCAAGCTCGGCAAGGAACTGGAGATTTACATCATCGACGACGACGTCGGTCCAGGGTTGCCGCTGTGGCTTCCGCGCGGGGCCGCCATGATCGAAGAACTAGAGAAGCTGGCGAAAGAAACTGAATTCGCTGCCGGCTATCAACGCGTGAAATCACCGCACATTGCGCGCGAGAGCCTCTACAAAAAGAGCGGGCACCTTCCGTACTACGCTGAGTCGATGTTTCCGCCGATGACTCTGCACGAGCACGATGAAAGCGCACAAACCGCGCAACGTTACTACCTCAAGGCGATGAACTGTCCGCATCATCACAAATTGTTCGCGGCGGTGCCGAGGAGTTATCGCGACTTGCCGTTGCGCTTCGCGGAGTACGGGACGTGTTACCGGTACGAGCAGAGCGGCGAATTGTTCGGGCTCATGCGCGTGCGCTCGATGCAGATGAACGACGCGCATCTTTACATGACGCCGGAGCAGTTCGAGTCCGAGTTCAATGCGGTGAACGAGATGTATTTGAAATATTTCAAACTCTTCGGCATCGAGAAATATCTGATGCGTTTCTCGACGCACGATCCGGCCAAGCTCGGTCAAAAATTTGTCGATGAACCGGAGCTTTGGAAAAAGACGGAGGACATGACGCGCAGTGTTCTCAAGAATTCGGGAATTAATTACGTAGAAGTGCCTAACGAGGCTGCGTTTTACGGGCCGAAGATCGACGTGCAGGCGTGGAGCGTGATCGGGCGCGAATTTTCCATCGCGACCAACCAGGTCGATTTCGCGCAGCCGCGCAATTTCGATCTGCGCTACAAAGACAAAGACAACACGGAGAAGATTCCGATTTGCATTCACCGCGCCCCGTTAGGCACGCACGAGCGCTTCATCGGATTTCTGATCGAACATTACGCCGGCAACTTCCCGCTGTGGCTCGCGCCGGAACAGGTGCGCATCCTCACCATCGGCGATGAGTCGGCGCTGGTTGATTACGCGCGCAAGATCGACAATGAACTCCGGGCAAACTTCGTCCGCACCGCTGTCGATCTTTCGACAGACAAGATCAACGGCAAAATCCAGCGCGCCGAGCAAATGAAAGTCCACACCATGTTCGTCATCGGCAACCGCGATATGGAAGCGGAAGCGGTCAGTGTGCGCGTGCACGGCAAAGGAAATCTCGGCGCGAAACCGCGCGCAGAAGCGATCGCGGAAATTCTATTGTCGATCAAAGAACGCCGCGCGTGACGCTGTCGGTCGCGTAGCGGTTCTTCCTACAAAACAATCACGGCAGCGGTAGCGTGATGTCGGTATCCACGGTGCTGTTGTTAGGCGAAATGAAAGACATCGCCTGGCTCATCGTGCTGCTGTTTTTATTCGTGTTGATCGCGCTCAGCTAAGCCGCGCCTATCTGCGATAGCGCCGCATCAATTGAAGGAAGCGAATGGTGTCGCGCACCGGATGAATGCTGCTCACCTCGTCAGAATACACGGTGCTGATCGGGACCGATTCGATGCGAAAACCTTTGCGACTGGCGATGATGAGCATCTCGGTTTCGTAATCGAAACGCGCGGTGCCGCCGAGCAACTCCGGAATAAGATGTCGATGTAACATGCGGAACCCGCATTGCGTGTCCGGAATGGTATGGCCGCAAGCGCGGCTGATCTGACTGCTCATCCAGCGATTAACAAATCGCCGAAGAACCGGCATCGATTTCACATTCTTCATCCGATTGCCGATGAGCAACGACGCGCCGTCGGACATGGCCGCGGCCATGAAGACGGTGACTTCTTCCGGGCGATGCTGGCCGTCGGCGTCGAGAACGAAGACCCAATTCATATGTCGATCTAACCAATATCGCAGCCCGGTTTTGATCGATTCGCCTTTGCCGCGATTTTTCGGATGAATGATGACCTCGGCGCCCGCTTCACGCGCGCGCTCCGCGGTCGCATCGCTCGATCCATCATCAATCACCACGATGTTGTCCAGTTGCTTGCGCAATCGCCTAACGACATCGCAGATGTGCTTTTCTTCGTGATACGCCGGAATGACTGCCGCCATCGATGCGCGATCGGCTTTGTGAATTGTCCAGGAAGGCACCGACGAACTAGCCGGCCCTCGTTGCGCCTCTTCCATCTTTAACGCACGACCGGGTGAAAATCCGCCGCGTGATAGGAGCTGCGGACGAGCGGCCCGGAGGCAACGTGTTCAAATCCTTTTTTGCGCGCGATCTCGCCGTAAAGCTCGAACTGCTCGGGCGTGATGTATTCGACCACGGGCAAGTGATTAGGCGTCGGCCGCAGATATTGTCCCATCGTTAAAACCTGCACACCGGCTTCGCGCAAATCGTCCATCGTTTGAAACAATTCCGGCTCCGTTTCGCCGAGCCCGAGCATGACGCCGCTCTTCGTCACCATTTTCGGCGAAAGTTCTTTCGCGCGCTGTAAAACGCGCAATGACGTTTCGTATTTCGCGCGCGACCTAACGACTGGCGTGAGTCGCTCCACCGTTTCCATGTTGTGATTGTAGATGTCGGGCGCGGCGTCGAGCACGATCTGAATGCACCAATCCTGCGCGTGAAAATCCGGCACGAGAACTTCGACGACAATCGACGGATCCATTTCGCGAATCGCGGTGATGACACGCGCGAAATGATTTGCGCCACCGTCTTTCAGATCGTCGCGCGCGACCGCGGTGATGACGACATGCTTTAACTTCATTCGCTTGACCGCTTCGGCGACGCGTTGTGGTTCGTCTTCTTCGAGCGCGAATGGTTTCGCCGTTGTCACCGCGCAAAATCCGCATGCGCGCGTGCAACGATCGCCCGCGATCATCATCGTCGCGGTGCCCTGGCTCCAGCATTCCCAGCGGTTCGGGCACTGCGCGCTTTCGCAGACGGTGTGCAAACGCAAATCGGAAATGAGCGCTTTGGTGGAAAAGAAAACGGGATTCGACGGCAGCCGCACCTTGATCCACGGCGGCTTGTTAGGCTGGTGGAGCGAGGGATCGATCTTCGCGCACGACATTGCGCAAAGATTAGCGGAAAACGCCGAACGCTCAACGTCCAACGTCCAATGTCGAAGTCAGAGCTTTGTTCGGCCGCTTAACGCTTGGTAGAGCGTGAGCTCGTCGGCGTTTTCCAAGCCGCCGCCGGCGGGCAAACCGTGCGCGATGCGCGTGAGCGGGATGCCTTTGTCTCGCAAAAGATCGACAAGGTAATTTGTGGTCGCTTCGCCTTCGACGTCAGCCGCAAGCGCGAAAATTATTTCGGAGAATTTTTCTTTCGCCACGCGATCGACGAGCTGTCTAATCCGCAAATCCTCCGGGCCGACGTGATCGAGCGGCGAGATGCGCCCGCCGAGCGAATGATAGCGGCCGCGAAACGCGCTCGTCTTTTCCAGCGGTAGAATATCGGTCGGCTGTTCGACGACGCAGAGAAGATCGACAGCGCGCGAATCGTCCGCACAAATGTCGCAGAGTTCCTGCGTGGCGAAAAATCCACAGAGCGCGCATGATCGCACAGATTCTCTTGTCGATCTTAGCGCGTTCGCGATTTGCTCCGGCGCATCGTTTTTATTTTGGACGATCCACAGCGCGATGCGCTCGGCCGAGCGCGGACCGACGCCGGGCATCTGCCGCAGTTGCGCGATGAGATTACGCAGCGCCTCGGGATATTCTGTTCTTCTCATCCGCCCGTGCGGCTCCGGACCTCAATCCGGCGCAGTTGTTAGGTGGAGCGCGAGCGTTTCGAGCCGGCGCAAATACAAATTCAGCGGCGCATCGTCTTCGCCGTCCGGTCCGCGCGCTTTTTGAAATTCGGTATACGCTTCGGCCCAGCGCTTTTCTCGATACAACACCACGCCGTTCCAGAACGAATCGCGCCGTGCGATGTGTTCTGGTTTCGCTTCCGCCGCGAGCCAAAGCGGTTCGTAAATTTCGTGGCGCTCCTGCGAATTTACGCCGCTCAGAAAATCGATCGGACGCGCGACAATGTATTTGCTCGCAAGCTCGAACGTGCGCGGCCCAATGAGAATGCGCGAACCGTAAAAGCGATTCGCCACACAAAATCTGCGCGCGAGCTCCACCGGTTCGCCGCTCGTTAACAAACTCGGCCGTCCGCTATCTTTGATCGGCGCGACAATGATGCTGCCCGAGCTTACGCCCATGTGCACGTCGCAACGGCCGAAGAGATCGCCGTTATTGCGCTGACGCGCTTCCTGGAATGATTCGACCAAACCGAGCGTGACCCGCACCGCTTTGCTCGCGTGATCGCCGCTGCCATCGGGAAATCCGAATAATGCAACCACGCCTTCGCCGTCGGCCGCATGAATGTAACCGTCGGCATCGAGAAACAATTGCGTGGTGCGGCGAATGAATTCCTCGGTCGTGCGCGCGTATTCCTTGGGATCGGATTCTTCGGCGAGATCGTATTTGTTCGCGATATCGCAAACCACCACCGTCACGTCATGCATGCGCGGATCGACATCGGCGGGAATTTCGCCGCCGATCATTTTTCGCATTTGCTTGCGCGAAAGATGTCCGGCGAAATACGTCGCGGCCACATGCGAACGCGAGCGCGTCGCGAAGAGCATCCAGGTTTGCGCACCGCCGAATGCGAGCGCGACCGCGGCCATACTCGGCAGCGGCTGGAAGAATGTGTGATAAAGCGAGCAGACCCACGAGAGCGCGGCAAGCTCCGCTAACAATGCGAAGACGATCCAGCCCATGCGCGCGCGCCGGATCGTAATTACCGTCAGCGCGGCCGTGCCTAACGAGAGCAGCACGACGAGAAGGTATTGCCATTTGTTGCCGACAACGTGCGTGGCGGTGCGGTAATGCGATACGCGTTCCGTCACCGCCATCTCGATATTCACGAGCAGCCCGCTCGCGTGCAGCGCCGCCACGATGAACGCGGCGACCGCGCCGATCATTAGGCCAATGACGAGCGAGCGTTTCATTACTTGGGAAACGAATGCACCACGAGCTCGCTCAGAAATTTGTCGGGCGCATCGATCGCCGCGGCGTCGAGCACGAATTGATTTCGCCCGCTGTTCTTCTGAATCAAGCTCAAGCCGAATTGGTAGTCCTTAAATAGATGCGCGCAAAGCTCGGCCATGGTCATGCGCTCGGCTTGCGCGCGTTCGACCAGACGCTTCAGGGCTGATTCGTCAAAGAACATGTCGATCTTGTGTTCGGCCTTAAATTTCTCTGCGAATGCGCGCGCGTTTTCCTCCAGCGTCTGCGCTTCCTGTTTGTGACCTTCCGCGAGCAAACGCTCGAGCACGCGCTTCGGCTCGCGCACAAGATCGACAGTCACCCGCAATTGCGTCAGCCCCGAGCCGGCGAGATGATATTTGAAATCGCGGAACAATTTTTCGAATACCGTGAGCAAACCGCGCGCGCCGGTTTTTTCTGTCGACGCCGCATCGGATAACAACTGCAGCGCGTCATCTTCAAAGCTGATCTCGATTCCGTATGCGCGAAACGCGCGCTCGTACTGCCGCAGCAAACTGCCCTCGGAAAATTTGAGAATGTTGAACAAGTCGGCGGCGGCTAGTTCCTCGCACACCACGCGAATCGGCAAGCGCCCGATGAACTCCGGCTCAAATCCATACTCGACGAAATCCTGCGTCGTGACGTGCTGGAACAGTTCGTTGTCCATCACCCGCACCGGATCGGCGCTGAAACCGATTTGCGTTTGGCGCACACGCCGCCCGACCAATTCCTTCAGCTTTTCGAACGCGCCGCTGACCACGAACAGAATGTGGCGCGTGTTGATCGTCTCGCGTTTCGATTTGCCTTTGCGTTGAAACTCGAACGCGGCCTGCAATTGTGCCTGGATGTCGTTCATGCTGCGCACCGGCACTTCGGTTTCTTCCATCAACTTGAGGAGCGTCGTCTGCACGCCGCGTCCGCTCACATCGCGGCCTAACATGTTCGAAGCCGACGCGATCTTGTCGACCTCGTCGATGTAAATAATCCCGAACTGCGCAAGATCGACATCTCCATCCGCCTTGTGCACGAGCTCGCGCACGAGGTCTTCCACATCGCCGCCGACGTAACCCGTCTCCGAAAATTTCGTCGCGTCCGCTTTGACAAACGGCACACCGATCAGCTCCGCGACATGTTTAATGAGATAAGTTTTCCCGACGCCGGTCGGTCCCACGAGAATCACATTCTGCTTCGCGTATTCAGTCTCGTGCGCACGCGCGTCGCCTTTGTCCTCCAGCTCCGCGACATACTTGGCGTGGTTGTAGTGATCGCACACCGCGATCGCGAGCGCCTTCTTCGCTTCGTCCTGTTTGATCACGAACCGGTCGAGATGCGCTTTAATGTCGCGCGGCAGAAAATCGAAAACGAATCTCTCCTTGTCGATCTCGATCTTCGCGGGCTTCTCCTCGCCGGTGGCAGACTCGCCCGGTTGCGGCTGAGTGATCGTGGCAAACTGCACCCGGTCGCCGAAGTTCGTTTTCATGAACTCCGCGATTTTCGATTTTAATTCCTCGGGCGAAGGAAACGGCGGCGGTGTTTGCTCCATCTGGTTAGGTTGCGCCCAAAATTGGCGCGAAACGCTAGCAACGCAAAGATTAGTGTAAATCTGACTCTTGCGAGCCCGATTCGTTCACTCTTGAGTTGCAGCTGCCGCCGTCTCTGGCGGCAAACTAATGCGCGCCTGCGACGCGCTTCGCCGCCACGCCGGCAAAGATGGTGTCGAGGTCGCCGAGCACTTTTTCCGGCCCGAGATATTTTTCGCCATCGTAACTATTGGAAATCACGCGGCCTGTTTGATCGACAATTACTAAACACGGAATGCCCTTGCCCGCGTATTTGCGGATCGCCTCGTTGCTTTCAACTTTCGCGTAATCAAGCGCCGGCCACGGCATTTTGCTTTCGCGCATGTAATTCTGCATAGCGTCGGCGGTGCGATCCGCGCTCACGAAAACAAATTCCACATCCGGCTGCTGCGCGATTACGCGATTGTAGTACTCGACCAATTGCGGCGTGAACTTGCGGCACGGTCCGCACCAGTGCGCCGAAAAATACAAGCCGATCAGTTTTTTCTTCGCGAACGCGTCGTCGCTCATTGGCGCGAGATTGCCGTTGTCGATCTTAACCAGGTCGCCCTTCAATGCGTTCGCGATCGCATTCGCGTTCGCTGGCGCCTCCGCCGGTTTCGCCGTGCGTTGCGCGGTCACTTGCGCCTGATATCGCGCATTCGCTTTCTCCATCTGCGCGGTCTGCGCCGCGCGCCGGTTTGTTTGATCGACAATCGCCGCCTGCGCTTTCGCGTCCTGTTCCGCCGATAGTGCGTACGCGCCTTTATTAATCTCCGCGATCAACTCCGCCGACGCGCCCGATTTCACCAATAAATTTTCCTGATCGAAATCGAGCGTGCCGACGAAATGTCGTTGCGCCAATTCGTGCATGAGCGCCGCGCTCGAGTAACCGCTGCGCAGCATCAATCCCACCTCTTTCGCAGTCACCGGCAACGCCGCACCGAATCCGGATAAGATCGACAAGAACAAGATCGACAACGACAAACCCACGCGTCCCATATATTCCGCGTAACTAGCAGGAAATACGCCGACTATCTGGCGAACAACATCGTCATCCGCTCGCGATATTCCGGCTTCGATTGCGCCGCAGCTTCCGCCAATTTCTTCGCCGCATCCGTCTGTCCGGTTTCGTTTGCGTAGACCGCGCAAAGCCATTGTCGATCTGCCGACGCCGAAGCGAATGATTGCGAAACCGCGAGCTGCGTCTGCGGCGGCAGTTTCGCCCACGGAATTTCCGCTTCGCCGTACGGCAGTTTCATCTTCACCGTCTGCTCGGTTGCGCTCGTAATACCGGTGTACGGCACGCCGGCAAGATCGACAATCGCACCGGAGTAATGCGCGCGGTTGAGATCGTCGATGAGCGTCCGCTTCCATTGCGCCAGCCATTGCGACTTTTTCTGCGCGAAATCTTGCGCGCGTTTTTTCTGTTCCTGCTCACGCGCCGACGTGTCCGCTTTCTGTTTGCTCGCTACTTCGGTCGCGAGCCGGTTCCTTTCCGCATCGATCTCATCGGCAATCGCGCTGTGCTGCACTTTGAGTTTGATCTGCTTCAATTTCTCCAAACGCGCTTGCGCATTCGTGCCGATCTCCCCCCCGTTTTTCCAATCCGCGTAAGATCGACAATCATCGAGATATTTTTGCGCGAACGGCCTGTATTCAGCGACCCATGCAAATTTCCCTTGAGGTTGCGCGTTAACGAATTGTTCGAGCAACGGAATCGCTTCCGCGATGTTGCGGTCGTTGATCTGCTTCAGCGCGAACAGCAGCATCGCGAATGAATTCGGCCCCGTTGATTCAAAATTTTTCGGAACCGACTCGCGTGAAGTGAGCGTCTTCGCGGTGTTCACGAAAAATTTTGCAAGATCGACATCTTCATTTGCGAAATTTCGCTCGCCCGCATTTGCGACGTCGTTACAAACCTGCTGCGCCTGCGACGGCTCGCGCGCGGCTAGCGCCGCCAGCGCCAGTTGAAATTGCGCCCAATCGTAAAGTGGCTGCCGCCCTTTCGCGTCGAGCGCGACCTGCGCGAACTTCGATTTGGCCTGCTGATAGTGCAGCTGCACGAGATCGCGCCGCGCTTCCGCCATGCGCGATTCGAGCGGCGCGAGCGCGATCAGTTGCTCCGTCTGCGCTTTAATCGCGTTGACGGTTTGCTCCGCTCGTTTGCGATTCAGCAATGCCCACGCGCCGACGGCGACGAGCGTAACCGCTAAAATGACGAGCCCGACGCGCAGACGTCGCCGCCGTTGTTTACCGAGAAATTCTTCGTCGCCGGTGAGCATTCCGTAAGCGCGCTCGAGCGCCTTAACGAGTTCGTCGTATGAACCGAAACGCTTCGCCGGGTCGGGCGCGATCATGCGTTGGAAAATTTGCGCCGTCTCGTGCGAAACATCCGGCGCGACGCGCATAAGATCGACGGGATGCCGTTTTAGTTTCAACAATTCGAGTGCGGAATTGGTCTCGCCTGCGATCGGTGCGGTGCCGGAGAACGCGTGAAAGAGCGTCGCGCCCAGACTGTAGATATCGCTGCGGAAATCTTCCGCCTCGTTTTTCAGTCGCTCCGGCGCGACGTAATAAGGCGTGCCCCAAATCTCCCCGCGGTCTTCCGCTTTCTGCGCCGCCACCCCGGCGAGCCCGAAGTCGCCAATCTTCGCCGTATGTTCGTCGGCAAACAAAATGTTCGCCGGTTTCACGTCGCGATGAATCAGTCCTTTCCCGTAAGCGGCGCGCAATCCTTTCGCGACTTGAATGCCGGTCGCAAGTACGAGCTCTTCCGGCAACCGTTTTTGTTCTTCGATCAAATCATCGAGGCTGCCGCGATCGACCAACTCCATCACCAGATAAAATTTTCCGTGATCGGTTCCCGAAGAAAAAACCTGGACGACGTTCGGGTGATTGACTGACGCGGCGACGCGCGCTTCCTGTTGCAAACGCGCGGCGTGATCGAATTCATCGCCGAGATCGTCGCGCAAAAGTTTCAAAGCGACATGTCGATCTAACAACGTGTCGCGCGCTTTGTAGACCGTGCCCATGCCGCCGACGCCGAGCGTTTCGAGAATGACGAAATTGTTGAACGTGCGCTCGACTCGAAATTTTTCGCCACATTGCGGACACTCGATGCGGGCAAGCGGTTCGACCGCGCTGGTGTCGATCTTGGCACCACAGCGCGGACATAATTGGGAAGCCGACGCGGTTTGCTCCGCAGCCATCGCCTCCGATTGTAACATCGAGATCGACCCGAGCAATGGAAGCGCATCAACTCATTGTCCCGAAAGAATGCGCGCGTTTGCGGCTGGATGTTTTTCTGGCGCGGGCGTTGCCGCAATTCTCGCGCTCGCGCTTGCAACGATTGATCGAAACCGAGTTTGTTAGGCTAAATGGTAAAGCGACTCGAGTTCGCGAAGCGGTGCGCGCGAATGACGTCGTCGATATTTCCGAGCCGCCGCCGGAGAAGATCGACAACGAGCCGGAAGAAATTCCGTTGTCGATCTTGTATAAAGATGTCGATCTTATCGTGATCGATAAACCGGCGGGCCTGGTGGTTCATCCCGGCGCCGGACATCGCGGCGGCACGCTCGTGAACGCGCTGCTGCATCATTCACCGAATCTTTCCGGCATCGGTGGCAAGGAACGGCCGGGCATCGTGCATCGCCTCGACAAGGACACGAGCGGTTGTCTCGTCGTCGCGAAAAACGATGAGGCGCATCACTCGCTTTCAAAACAATTCGCGAATCGCACCGTCGAAAAAAATTATCTCGCGCTCGTCGCCGGAAAGTTGCGCAAGGGAAGGGGCGTGATCGACGCGGCAATCGGCCGTCATGTGAAAGATCGACAACGTATGTCTGTGCAATCAACGCGCGGTCGCGCCGCGAAAACGGAATATCGCGTCGTGAAGGCGAGTGAGAGCGCGAGTCTAGTCGAGTGCAAATTGCACAGCGGTCGCACCCATCAGATTCGCGTTCACCTGCATCATCTCGGACATCCGGTGCTCGGCGATAAAATCTACGGCGCTAGATTCGCGAAAGATTTTCCGAGACAGATGTTGCACGCGTGGAAGCTCGGCTTCACCCATCCGCGCACTAACGAGCGGCTGTCGTTTGAGTCTCCGCTGCCGGAGGATTTTCGACAGGCAATGGCACAGCTTTCCTTCGATTGACGCGCTGCAAGCCCGCGCGAAACGCGGCAAGATCGACAAGTTCGCCTACGCGTCGCTTCAACGCGCGCGCGCGGTTGGCCAGAAAAATCACGAAGAGCGCATACGGAATCACCACGCGAAGATCGACATGGGAGATGTCGAGCTGATGATAAATGAGCAGCGTGAGCGCGATGAGATTAATAATGATCGTCGTCGGTACGGCCCTGTTGCGTAGCGCGACGCGGGTGAGGCATTTTGCGCCGCCGTGATATTCGGTGAGCGTTTGCAGCGTCACGCTCCACCAAAAATTTCCGTAAAGCTGAATATCCCATTCCTTCCAGCCGGTATCGGTGGAGTAACGCCAGCCTTCCTCCTCGAGCAATTGGAAAATTTGGCCTAACAGATGATGTCGATCTTTCCCCTCTTCGCTCCAATACGTCGGCCTGGTCGATCGGCGCGAAAATTCCGGCGGAAGTTTTTCATGCGCCGCGATGACACTGCGCGGGGTGCGTTTGAAATGCAGCCAAGTGAAGTAACGCGCAAATCCCCTAACGAGCGGTTGGACGAAGGCAAGGACGGCCACGAGCAAACGCGCATGCACCGTGTCGTAGCGCGGCTCTATGCGCGCGCGCACCATATAGGAAAGCGCGACGCAAAGGGTGGCGCCGAACATGAGATACGGAACAATGCGCAGATTCGGAACGAAGATGCCGAGCCCGAACAGGAAGACGGTCAGACCGAACCATTCGATGCTGCTCAGGTAGGCGGCGATCTCCGATTGCGGCCGCGGGTAAATCGATTGGAAAAATCCTTCACCGAAAATTCCGTGATACACGACGGGGCGATTCAAAAACCAACTGAAACGCGGTTCGCCGTAGATTTGTCCGCGCCATTTCGCCGTGCCGGTCGGCCCGAAAAACATGAGATGCTTGAAGCGCAGGAGTGATTCGGCTTCGCCGTAACCTTCCTGTTGCCTGACGAACGCACGCAGGGTGAAACGGCGATGATGAAACACGACCGCGGCCGGACTAAACGCGATGACGCAACCGGCCTGTTGCAAGCGCCAGCAAAAATCGACATCGTCGCCCGCGGCGTGATATTCGGGATCGAAGCCGCCGACGTTTTCGAATGCCCAGCGATAGAATGCCATGTTGCAGCCGGGAATGTGTTCCGCCACCACGTCGGTAAGCAGCACGTGACTCGGGCCGCCGGGCGCGGCCGCGACGCACGCTTGAATCCAGTTTTGCGCCGGCGGCGGAACGTTCGGCCCGCCGACGCCGGCGTAATCGCCGCTCGTTAGGGTGCCGACCAAATAATAAAGCCAATCGACATCGGCCATGCAGTCGGAGTCGGTGTAGGCGAACACTTCGCCTTTCGCCGCCGCCGCGCCGGTGTTGCGCGCCACGCTTAAGCCGCGGTTGGGTTGATGAATGTAGCGAACGTGCGCGAACTGCGCGGCAACCTCGCGCGTGTTATCGGTCGAGCCGTCGTCGACCAGGATGACTTCGTAATCGGGGTAATTGAGTTTGCCTAACGATTCCAGACATGCGGCCAAGGTGGCGGCGCCGTTGTAAGAACAGACGATGACCGACACGCGCGGCGTTCGCGAAAGTTGCGGATGCCGGACGAAGGCATCGTCG
>JBEEGX010000131.1:0-4156 GCA_041167105.1 Verrucomicrobiota bacterium | reverse complement strand
ACGCAGAGATCGCGGAGATTTTTTTGATGAACTCTGCGTCCTCTGCGCTCTCCGCGGTTACCTTCTTCGCTTCGCGCGAATAGAGCGGCGCGTCTTCCGCCAGCGGCTTCGCCGGAATTTCGGCGGCGACGCTGCCATTGTTACGCACACGCATCATGCCGTCGTCGGTCACGCGGCCGATCTCGGCGCAGGGCACGTCCCATTTATCGAAAATTTCCCTAACGACATTTTCCTTCCCGCGCTTCGCGATGATCAACATACGCTCCTGCGATTCGCTCAGGAGAATTTCGTACGGCGTCATGCCGGGTTCGCGCTTCGGAACTCTAGCGAGATCGATTTCGATTCCGCTGTCGCCGCGGCTCGCCGTTTCGCAGGTCGAGCAGGTTAATCCGGCCGCGCCCATGTCTTGAATTCCGGCGACGGCGTCGCGTTGCAAAAGTTCGAGACAAGCTTCGAGCAAAAGTTTTTCTTTGAATGGATCACCCACTTGCACGGCCGGCCGATCCTCTTTCGATTCTTCGGTTAGTTCGCGGGAAGCGAATGCGGCTCCGGCCAATCCGTCGCGACCGGTTTCAGCGCCGACGTAGAAAACGGGATTGCCCACACCGCGCGCGGCGCCGCGTGCGAGTTGATCGTGACGCAGAACACCGAGGCAGAAAACATTCACCAGCGGATTTCCTTCGAAACCTTCGTCGAAATAAATTTCGCCGCCGATGGTGGGAATGCCGATGCAATTGCCGTAATGCGCGATGCCCGCGACGACGCCGGTGAACAAGCGCCGGTTGGCGGCGATTGCGGATCGCGGATCGCGGATTGCGGAAAGATTTTCCTGTCGATCTTCTGCTCTTTCCGCACTCCGCACTCCGCATTCCGCATTTTCCGCGATGGGCCCGAAGCGCAGCGAGTTGAGACAAAACTCGGGACGCGCGCCCATGGTGAAGATGTCGCGAATGATTCCGCCGACGCCGGTGGCTGCGCCCTGAAACGGCTCGATCGCGCTCGGATGATTATGCGATTCGATCTTGAACGCGATGGCCCAACCATCGCCGATGTCGACCACGCCCGCGTTCTCCTCGCCCGCCCTAACGAGAATGTTCGGCCCGCTCGTCGGAAATTTCTTCAGCTCTTTGCGCGAGTTTTTGTAGGAACAATGTTCGCTCCACATCACGGAAAAAATTCCGAGCTCGGTGAAATTTGGTTCGCGGCCTAGAATTTTTTTGATGCGCTCGAATTCTTCCGGCGTCAATCCATGCTCCGCCACCAGCTCGGCTGTGACGGTTAGATCGACAATCGTATTGGGCATCAACAGCGCGAGCTTAGCGAAACAGACGCGTGCCGCAATTTCGCTCGAATAGTTTCGCAAAAGTTCAGTCCAACACGGGAATGAGCTGCTGCATTCCGCAGCGCTGAAACCAGGAGGACAAATGAACAAGGGTATTCTAACACTTGCTTGTGCGTTGATCGCGCCAGTCGCTTTCGCGCAAACGAGCACAACCGTAACTGAACAAACCACCGCTCCGGCGACGACCACGACCACTGAGTCGACGACGTATTCAGCCGGCACGGTGAGCACGTATGAGCCGGGCAAAACCGTGATCGTGAAGAGCGAGCAGGGTCCGGTCAGCTTCGCCCTCGGCACTGCGGCGCGCATTGTTGATGGCGCGGGTAAAATCGTGACGGCGCCGCTGCGTGCGGGCCAGAAGGTGCGCGTGTATTACACCGGCACCGGTGAGAAGCGCGTGGTCGAGCGCGTTCTTGTCGAAGACTAAGATCGACAACGTCAGTTAATTCGAGAGCCGCAGGGTCGCAGATCCTGCGGCTTTCTTATTGTCCATCTTACGAGCGCGGTTTGCGTTTGGAGTGTAAATCTGGGAACATCTGCGCGTGAGTTTTGATCTGAAGGAAATCATCGCCGCGCGTCTCGGCGAAAATTATCAGCTGCACGAGCGCCATCTCAATCGCACGCTCGTCCAGGCGCAACGCGTCATCGGTTTCGATAAAGTCTACGCCCGCGCCGAGGGTGCTTATCTCTACGATATGGATAACCAGGCTTACCTGGATTTCCTCAGCGGCTATTCCGTTTTTAACATCGGGCGAAATCATCCGACGGTGAAGCAGGCGATCCGCGACGTGCTCGATCTCGATCTTCCGAACATGGTGCAAATGGATTGCTCGCTGCTTAGCGGTTTGTTGGCGGAAGCCCTAACGAAACGTACGCCGCCGCATCTCGACGCGATTTTCTTTTGTAACTCGGGAACGGAAGCGATGGAGGGCGCGCTCAAGTTTGCGCGCGCGGCGACCGGACGAACGCGCGTCGTTTCGCTGGCGAGCGCGTTTCATGGCTTGAGTCTTGGCTCGCTTTCGTTGATGGGTTGCGAAAGTTTTACCGAAGGTTTCGGGCCGTTGATGGAAGGCTTCGACGCGCGCGTCGCGCTCGACGATCTCGACGCGTTAGATCGACAACTACATTCGCGCGATGTTGCGGCGTTCGTGATCGAGACAGTGCAAGGCAAAGGCTGCCAGATTCCGAAGAGCGATTTCTTCATTCGCGCGCAGGAGCTTTGCCGCAAGTACGGAACGCTGCTCATTTCCGATGAAGTGCAGACCGGTCTCGGGCGCACCGGAAAGATGTTTGGCTTTCAACATTGGGATCTGGAGCCCGACATCATCACGCTCGCCAAAACATTGAGCGGCGGTTACGTGCCGTGCGGCGCGATCATGACCCGGCGGGAAATCTACCAGAAAACTTTTTCGCGGATGGACCGCTGCGTTGTTCACTCGACAACGTTCGGCCGCAACAATCTCGCGATGGCGTGCGGACTCGCGTCGCTCGAAGTAATCGACAACGAAAATCTCGTCGAGCGCGCAGCGAAAATGGGCGCGCTGTTGATGGAGAAGATCGACAATCTCCGCGCGAAACATTCGTTCATCAAAGAAGTGCGCGGCAAAGGTTTGATGATCGGCATCGAGTTTCATGAGCCGACCGAGTTCAAACTCAAAATGGCGTGGAAACTTTTGCACAAGATCGACAAGGTGCTTTTCGCGCAAATGGTGGTGACGCAGATGTTGAGCAAACACCGCATTCTCACGCAGGTCGCCGGTCACGCCATGGACGTCATGAAGATTCTGCCGCCGCTCATCATCGGCGAAAAGGAAGTCGATATGTTCGTCAATGCGCTCGACGATGTCTTGACCGATTGCCGCAAATTTCCGGGGCCGATGTGGGAGCTCGGAAATAATTTCGTGAAGGCCGCGCTTGGATCGCGCGGCGCTTCCGCAAGATCGACAACGACGGTTTCGGCCTAACGATGGCCGAGTTCGAAAGACGCGCGCCGCGCGGGATCGAGCCACGGCAGAAGCCGCCGCAAAAACAGAAGATCGAGCGCGATCGGCTGAGCGCGGTGCAATTTACCGCCGCCCCTGCGCGCTACGACACGATGCCGTATCGCCGCTGCGGCGCGTCCGGATTGAAGCTGCCGGCGATCTCGTTAGGCGCGTGGGAAACATTCGGCGGCTATCGCGGTCCCGAAGTCGCGCGCGCGTGCATCTTCCGCGCGTTCAATCTCGGCATCACGCACTTCGATCTCGCGAATAATTACGGTCAGCCGCCCGGTCGTGCGGAAACCGTCGTCGGCCGCATTGTGCGCGAGATGCCGCGCGACGAACTGATCATTTCGACGAAAGCGGGATTTTTCATGTGGCCGGGTGTGTATGGCCAGGGTTGTTCGCGAAAATCTTTGCTCGCGAGCATCGACCAATCGCTGGAACGCCTCGGGCTCGACTATGTCGATCTTTTCTATGCGCATCGCGCCGACCCGGAAGTGCCGCTGGAAGAAACGCTCGGCGCGCTCGACCAGATCGTGCGCAGCGGCAAAGCGCTTTATGTCGGCGTGAGTAATTACTCCGGCAAGTTGTTGCAGGAAGCGGCCGGACTCGCGCGACATTTCCATCTCGCGCCGATCATTGCCGTGCAATCGAGTTACAGTTTGCTGCGACGAACGGTCGAGACGGATTTGTTTCCGGCGGCGCGTGGCAGCGGCGTCGGCGTCATCGCATTCTCGCCGCTCGCGCAGGGATTACTGAGCGCAAAGTATCTCGAAAAAATTCCGGACGATTCGCGCGGGGCGAAATTGTGGAGCGAAGAGCAACGCCACAA
>JBEEGX010000130.1:0-3937 GCA_041167105.1 Verrucomicrobiota bacterium | reverse complement strand
GCCCGGTTTTGCAATCCGACGAACCAACGCGCAGCTCACGTCTTGCATTGTGTGAGCTGAGCGGGCGCGTGCTGCAGCGCGGACTTAATTTGTTAGGCATTGAAGTGCCGGAGCGCATGTGAAAACGAACGGTCCACGCATTCCAGTTTGCACCTATCGGTTGCAGCTCAATCGCCAATTTACCTTCAAGCAAGCGCGCGAGATCACGCCGTATTTGCGCGAGCTGGGCGTGAGCGATGCCTATGCGTCTCCGTATTTCCAAGCGCGCGCCGAAAGTTTGCACGGTTACGACATTACCGATCACAACAAACTGAACAGCGCGATTGGTTCGCAGAAAGATTACGACGCGTGGATCGCCGAGCTCCGCGCGCAGGACATGGGACAGGTGCTCGATTTCGTCCCGAACCACATGGGCATCGGCGAGCCGCTCAACGTTTGGTGGATGGATGTGCTCGAGAACGGGCCGAGCTCGCCTTACGCGAAATATTTCGACATCGATTGGCGGCCGATCAAAAGCGATCTCCACGACAAAGTGCTGCTGCCGATTCTCGGCGATCAATACGGACGCGTGCTCGAGCGCGGCGAGCTACAAGTTCATTTCGATGCCGGTGCATTTTATCTCACCTATTACGATCGACAGTTTCCGATCGCGCCCGGCACATATCGCTTCATGCTCGATCGCGCGCTCGAGTTGCTCGAGCCGCATAAGGACGAAGAATTTTATGCCGAGGTGCAGAGCATTCGCACCGCGCTGGAGTATTTGCCGCGACGAACTGAAACCGATCCGGAAAAAATCGCGGAACGCGCGCGCGAAAAGGAAATTATCAAGCGGCGCTTGGAGCGGCGTTGTCATGAAGCGCCGGAAGTGCAGGCGACGATCGAGCGCGCGGTGGCGGAGATCAACGGCACGCCCGGTGATGCGCGCAGTTTCGATACGCTCGATGAATTGTTGAACGCGCAGGCGTATCGGCTGGCCTACTGGCGCGTGGCGGCGGAGGAAATTAATTATCGCCGCTTCTTCGATGTGAATGATCTCGCTGCGATTCGACAGGAAGAGCCGGAGGTTTTTGAAGCTACCCACAAGTGTATTGTCGATCTTGTACGGAGCGGGGCGGTCACCGGTTTGCGCATCGATCATCCTGACGGTTTGTATTTGCCGCGCCAATATTTCGAAAAACTGCAGAAGCGCTGCGCGGATGCGCTTGGCCTAACGACGACCGACGATCGCCCGATCTACATGCTCGTGGAAAAAATTCTCACCGGCGACGAGAAGCTCCGCACGGATTGGCCGGTGCACGGCACGACCGGTTACGACTTCGCCAATCAGGCGACGCAGTTACTTGTCGATCAAACGGCGGAAGCGGCGGTCACGAATGCGTTTCGCAAATTCATCGGACATTCGATGCATTACGGCCATCTCGTTTACGCGAAGAAGCGGCTGGTCATGCGCCTCGCGCTCGCAAACGACGTCAACGTTCTCGGCAACATGCTCGATCGCTTATCGGAGCAGAACCGCTGGTTTCGCGATTTCACTTTGCAGGCGCTCGTGCTGGCGGTGCGCGAAACGATCGCGTGTTTCCCGGTCTATCGCACTTATGTCGAGCCGGACCGGCCGGTGAGCGACGAAGATCGACAAGTAATCGAGCGCGCGATCGCGACGGCGAAGCGGCGTAATCCGGGAATCGAAGCGTCGGTTTTTAATTTTCTGCGCGACGTCTTGCTGCTGCGCTTTCCGGAAAACGCGGATGCGAAAGAGCGCGAAGAACACGCGCATTTCGTTTTGAAATTCCAGCAGACGACCGCGCCGGTAATGGCGAAAGGCGTCGAAGACACGGCCTTTTACATTTTCACCCGCCTGGCGGCGTTGAACGAAGTGGGCGGTGAGCCGCAGCAATTCGGCTCCGGCGTGGAAGCGTTTCACCGGCGCAACGAAGATCGACAACTTCATTGGCCGGCGTCGTTACTCACGACTTCCACGCACGACACGAAACGCAGTGAAGACACACGCGCGCGCATCGCCGCGATCTCGCAGATCGCGCCGACATGGCGGCATTTCATCCACCGCGCCCGCACGCTGAACCGCCGATTCAAAGTGCGCTTCGAAGAACTCGAGGCCCCGGACGCGAACGAAGAATATTTGCTCTACCAGACGCTGCTCGGCACCTGGCCGGTGGATTCGTTAGGTGAAGCCGAACGCAGCGTTTCGCTCGTCTACATCGCCCGGATTCAAGCGTACATGCAGAAGGCGTTGAACGAGGCGAAGCAGAACACGAGCTGGATCCAGCCTAACGAAGAGTGGCTCGGCGCCACGCGCGATTTCGTCGCGCACATTCTCGAGCCGTCCGCGCGCAATCGCTTTCTGCAGCTGCTGTATCCGGTGGTCGAAGAAGTCGCGCGCCTCGGTGCCATCAATTCGCTCGCGCAAACATTGCTCAAGCTCACCGCGCCGGGCGTGCCCGACATTTATCAAGGCAACGAGGTTTGGGATTTTTCCCTGGTCGATCCGGACAATCGGCGGCCGGTGGATTACGCGCGCCGACGGGAGCTGCTGCAAAGCTTAACCAATGCGAATCCGGATGAATTGTTCGCCAATTGGCCGGACGGACGTATCAAGATGTTTCTGATCCAGCGCGCGCTGCAATTCCGAAATGCACATGTCGATCTTTTCGCGCGCGGAGAATATTTGCCGATCAACGCCCGCGGCACGTTCGCGGATTGCTGCGTCTGTTTCGCGCGGCGATTGGATGATCAAACCGTCATCGTTATCGCGCCGCGAGTTTCGTCGCGCGTTGGTTTTCCGCCTCTGGGCGATAAATGGCAGGACACAGTTGTCGATCTTCCATTCGAGCGTGGGCGCGATATTTTCACCGGCCGCGACATCTCTGCGCAAGATCGACAATTGAAAATCGCTGATGTGCTCACGGTCTTGCCGTTCGCCGCGTTAACGAACATTAGCTGACCGGGTGCGCTCCGCGCTGGAATCTGTCGATCATGGCGAAGACCCAGTGCGAGAAGTTGCTAATGTTCGTCCCGACATCGGCGCCGAAACTCGCGAACGTGATTTGCGGAGAGGCGACAATCAGCATCACGCTGAGCAGCATCACATTCATCAGGTAAATGACGACGAGCGAGAAGAACGTGCCGTGATCAGCCAGATCAGTCTGCTTCTTCGGAATCATCCAAAGCGTAAACGTGAAATGAAACGCCCACGTCACGCCGATGATGGCGTAAAGCCCGCGCCCGTACGGCTGCACATTATAAAACAAACTGAGCGCGCCGTAGGCCACGAGGGCGAGGATGCTGTAGAGCGGAAAAAAATAGGGCGCGAGCGCGATCCAGAAATTGGTGCGGCTGGCGATGATGTGTCCGCCTTCGCGGCTGACCCGGATGCGGCTCACGCGTCCGCCCATTAACCAAACCCAGAGCGCGTGCGTGAGCTCGTGGCCGAAGACGTACAAAATGATCGGCCGCGGCAGACCGAAAAATGCGATGAGCCAGAGCACCGCGCCTAACGAGAAGAACCAAAACTCTTGCGCAGCCCAAAGCCGTTGCGTCAAAGCCGCGCGCGCGAACGCCGTGAAAAATGTTTGCGTGAGAATGATGCACGTGGGCAGCAGGAAAATCGCTACTATGAACTTCACCAATTTCGTTGGCACCATCAGCGGCATCGGTTCGGGACGCCGTCGCGTTGTCGGGACAACGTAGGGCGCGACCTTGACGTTGCGTTGCCGCCGTTTGCGATGAGCAGATGTCGATCTTCGGTGCGCGTGGTCCAAAACGGCGAGACTCCTCCGCAGACTACGCAGATTCGCGCGAATTTGGAAAAAGGAATTTAAAGTCGCCTAACGTCGGGCAGGCCAAGCTCTTTCCGGCGGCGCGCGAGATACTCCTCGTATTGCTTGCCTGATTTCTGTTTGTGCCAGAGCGAGGTTCGCCA
>JBEEGX010000129.1:0-12317 GCA_041167105.1 Verrucomicrobiota bacterium | reverse complement strand
ATGGTGGCGGGATTAAATAAGATCAAAGGATTTTCCTGCCGGTTACCGAAAGGCGCGTTCTACGTTTTTCCGAATGTGAGCAAGACCGGTTGGCCGTCAAAAAAACTCGCCGACGCATTGCTCGACGAAGCCGGCGTGGCCGCGCTCTCCGGAACCGCGTTTGGAGATTTCGGCGAAGGCTATTTGCGATTCAGTGTCGCCAACTCGATCGAGAATATCGAGAAAGCGCTCGAGCGAGTCAGTGCTTGGGCAACGAAGAATCTGTAGTCGCGAGGGAGTCCGATTTGCGACCGGCGAAAAGTCGCTCGATCACGTAAAACGTTACCGGGATTAAAAAGATCGCGATTGCCGAGGCGGCAATCATTCCGCCGATGACGGTCGATCCGAGCACGCGTCGCGCGACCGCGCCCGAGCCGCTCGCGAACCAGAGCGGCAGACAACCGAAGATGAACGCGAACGATGTCATGAGGATCGGGCGCAATCGCAGTCGCGCGCCTTCCAGCGCAGCGTCGAGCAGCGGTTTGCCTTTTTCGTATTCTTCTTTCGCGAATTCGACGATGAGGATGGCGTTCTTGGCCGCGAGACCGATGAGCATGACCAAGCCGATTTGCGCGTAGATGTTGTTCTCGATTCCGCGCAGCCAGAGCGTGAGGAATGCGCCGAAGACCGCGACGGGTGTCCCTAACAAAACGCTAAACGGGAGCGACCAGCTTTCATAGAGCGCGGCCAGAATGAGAAACACGAACAAGATCGACAACGCAAAGATCGACAATGGCGAGACGCCCTCTTGCGCTTTCTTTTCCTGGAACGACATGGCGAGATAGTCGTATCCCATTTCGTTAGGCATGGTTTGGCGGAAGACGTCTTCAAGTGCTGCCATCGCCTGGTTCGAGCTGTAGCCCGGCGCCGCGCTGACGTTGAGTTGCGCGCCGCGATATTCGTTATAGCGCAGAGTGAATTCTGGTCCGGCGATGTCTTTAATCGTGGAGATGGCGTCGAGCGGAACGGGAGTGCCGGTCGAGTTGCGGACGAAAAACTGGCCGACGTTCTTGGCGTCAGTGCGGTAATCGCCTTCCGCCTCGATGTAAACCTGCCACGTGCGGCCGAAACGGTTGAAGTAGTTCACGAAGAATCCGCCCATGAATGTTTGTAGCGTCTGATAAACCTGGCCGAGATCGATTCCCTGCTTCAGCACTTTGTCTCGATCGACGTCGACGAACACTTGCGGGACGTTCGGCAGAAATGTGGGAATGATGCCGGCGATCTCCGGACGTTTGCGCGCTGCCTCCGTAAACGTCTTCAGGTTTTGCGCGAGGAACGCAACGTCTTTGCCGGCTCGATCTTCAAGAACGAAGGTGACACCGCCGGCGGTTCCGACACCTGGAATCGCGGGTGGTGGAAAGGCAAAGGCGAGCCCATCCGTTAGGCCGGCGAGTTGGCGATTTAAGTTCGCTTTGATCGCACTGTATTGTTCTTCCGGTTTCGTCCGTTCACTCCAGGGCTTGAATGTAACGAAGAAAAACGCGCTGTAGGTGTTTTGCACAAGGCTGAGCAAACTGAAGCCGATGACGCTGGTGGTGTATTGAACGCCGGGCGTATTTTTCAGAATCTCTTCGATCTTACGCGCGGCTGCATCGGTCCGTTCGAGCGATGACGCGTCGGGCAATTGCAGCGCCATGTAGATGTAGCCTTGATCTTCCTCCGGCAAAAATCCGCTCGGCAATCTGGATCCAAAGAAACCGGCACCAACGGCAAGCACGGCGAGTAAGATAAAACTGAGGACAGCTTTTCGAATCGCGAGACGCGACCAAGTTACGTATCCGTGCGTGACGGCGCCGAAGACGCGGTTGAATTTATCGAAAAACCACGTGAGCGGGCCGCGCGTTTTCTTTCGCGGCCGCAGCAAGAGCGACGAGAGCGCCGGACTCAACGAGAGGGCGTTGAATGCAGATAAGATAACCGAGATCGCAATCGTTAGGGCAAATTGCTGGTAGAGCCGGCCGGTTATCCCGGGAAGAAATGCGGTCGGTATGAAAACGGCCGAAAGCACCAGCGCGATCCCGATGACCGGGCCGGACACTTCGCGCATCGCTTGCAATGTCGCCTCGCGCGGCGACATGCCTTCTTCGATGTGACGTTCGACCGCTTCGACCACAACGATCGCGTCGTCGACGACCAGACCGATGGCGAGCACAAGTCCGAAAAGCGAAAGCGTGTTGATGGAAAATCCGAACAACGGGAATAGCACGAACGTTCCGACTAACGACACCGGCACCGCGCACAGCGGAATTAAGGTCGCGCGCCAGCCTTGCAGAAAAATGAAAACGACGAGGACGACGAGCGCGAGCGCTTCGAACAGCGTCTTCAGAATTTCGTGCATGCCTTCGGTGACCGAAAGCGTTTGATCGAGCGAGACGGCGTAGTCCATGTCGGCCGGGAAGCGCTGCTTCGTTTCGGCCATCAACTTGCGCACGGCGTCGGCGGCTTTGACGGCGTTGGTTCCCGGCAGCTGATAACAGGCGATAATGGCGGACGGCTGCCCGTTCAACCGGCTCCTGATGTTGTAGGTCTGCGCGCCCAGATCGATGCGCGCGATGTCTTTCACCCTAACGAACGACCCGTCGGGGTTCGCCCTCACCACGATTTCGCCGAATTCCTCCGGCGTTTGCAATCGACCCTGCGCACGCACGGTATAGGTAAATTTTTGCCCGCTCGGAATCGGTTCGCCGCCGATTTGTCCCGCGGGATTGACCGTGTTCTGTTTCTGCACCGCGGTGATGATGTCAGGCACGGTGAGGCCGAGCTTGGCCAGCTGGTCCGGTTTTACCCACAGCCGCATGGCGTATTGGCCGGCGCCGAAAATCTGCACGTTGCCAATTCCCGGAACGCGCGTCAGCTGATCGACCAGATTAATGTAGGCGTAGTTCGCGAGAAAAATGTTGTTGTACGTGTTTTTGGGCGAATAAAGGCCGATGAGAAGCAACGGCGCCGTTGTCGATTTTTTAACAGTGACGCCGTAGTTGTTTACGTCGGCGGGCAATTGTGATTGCGCTTGCGACACGCGGAGCTGCGCCAGCACTTGATCGATATTTGGATCGGTCCCGACGTCGAAATTGACGATCAAACGAATGTCGCCGCTGTTCGCGTTGATCGACGTCATGTAATTCATCTTGTCGACGCCGCTCATCTGTTGCTCGATCGGCGCCGCGACTGATTGCTCGATCGTGAGCGCGTCCGCGCCGGTGTAATGCGTCTGCACCTGAATTTCCGGCGGCGCGATTTGCGGATATTGCGCGATCGGCAACGCGAGAATGCAAACGCCGCCGATGAGCGTCATTAAAATCGCGATGACAATCGCGACGATCGGCCGCCTAACGAAAAACTCGGACATGGCTCAGTGCGCCGACGGTGAAGATGTCGATCTTGCCTCGGCGACAGGATTCGCCGGCGGCGCCCATTTTTTTACCTTTACGAGCGAACCTTCGCGCGCTTTCTGCAAACCTTGCACAATCACACGGTCGCCGGGCTGGAGTCCGTCGGTGATTTGCCACATCGCGCCAATGCGTTCGCCGGTCTTTACCGGACGGATGCTGACCTTGTTGTTTTGATCGACAAGTGCGACCTGGAAATTTCCCTGCAGTTCCGTCACCGCTTCCTGCGGAACAACCAGCGCGTTCTTCACCGTGTCCGGAACGAATCGCACTTTCCCGAATTGTCCCGGCCGCAAAGCCGCGTCTGGATTTGGAAAGGTGACATAGTAGCGGATCGATCCGGTTTTCGGGTCGAGGTTTCGATCGAGCGCATAAAACTTTCCTTTTCGCGGATAAAGATTGCCGTTCCCGAGAATCAAATCGAAGTCGATGCTCTTGAGCAGCGCCTGGCGTTTCTCTGTATCCGGGTAGCGCGCAAAGAAATCTGTGAACCCAGCTTCGCCCACTGTTACGACGGCTTTGATCGGATCGATCTGCGACACCGTCGTCAGGGGAGTCGTTGCTGCCGGACCAACAAGATCGCCGACTTGATTGTTGGCGAACCCGGCCAGCCCGTCGACCGGTGCCGTGATTTTGGTGTAGCCAAGATTTAGCTCGGCGGTTTTCACTCCCGCTTCATCGGCTTCCACGTTCGCTCGACTGGATTGCGCGGCGGCAGTCGCGGTGTCGCGCTCCTGATCGCTGATGACTTTTTTGGTGAACAGATCCAGCGCGCGTTTCTCGTCCGCATTCGACTTCGCTTGCGCCGCCTGATCTTTCATCAGCGTTCCCTTCGCCTGCGCGAGTGCTGCTTCAAACGGTCGCGGATCGATCTGGAAAAGCAGGTCGCCTTTCTTAACAACGCTGCCTTCCTGATAATCGCGCGACACAATGTAGCCTTGAACCTGCGCGTTGATGTTGGCGTTGATGAAACCGTCGAGCGTCGCGACGCGCTCGAGCACGCGCGGCACATCGCGCGGCTCCACCGTCGTCGCCAGAACTTCCGGCGCCACCGGATCGGCCTGCGGCGATTTGCGCGAGCAACTTGTAATGGTTGCTGCGCCGATGACGAGCACCGCCACAACACCGACAGATCGGTCCATGCGCTGATCCTCGTCCAAAGCTGTTCGGATCAAACTACAAATTTCGGCGGATTGTTAATCGGCTAAAGCCGTCTAATTTTTCCCGCGTTCCTGCTTTTCTGAGATATGAGAGAGAAGAAAAAATTCCGCGTGTTTGCGACGTCGCGCATCGGCGATCCGGCTGAGAACCGTTTGCGCGAGCGCGGTTACGACCTCGAAGTTTTCCAAGGACCGGAAGCTCCACCGAAAAAGTTGATCATCGAAAAAGTGAAGAGCGGCGTCGATGGATTGATCACGACACTGCGCGATCAAATCGATGCGGAAGTTTTCGAAGCAGGGAAGGGGACGCTCAAAGTGGTCGCGCAGATCGCGGTCGGCTTTGACAACATCAACCGCGCGGACGCGAACAAATACAAAATCCCATTCACCAACACGGCCGACGTGCTGACGGAAGCGACGGCCGAGTTCGCATTTTTTATGATAGGAATGCTCGCGCGCAAGATGTGGCAGAGCGAGCGGCTCGTTAGGGAACAAAAGTGGCCATCGTGGCATCCGTTCCTGCCGTTTCTCGGCGACGAAGTGACCGGCAAAACAATCGCCCTCATCGGCACCGGACGGATCGGACTCGCAATGATCAAGAAATGTTCAGGGTTCGATATGAACATTCTTTGTTACGACCCGGCGTATCACAACGATAAGTTTGTCGCCGCGATTCAGGAACTGATGGATCTGCGACATGCGCGCGGAATCCAAAAGGAGAAGACGTGGATTAAATATGTCGATCTTGCGCAGGCATTGCGCGAAGCGGATTACATTACGATTCACGTGCCGTTGTTGCGCGAAGGCGAAACGGACAAGCCGACATTTCATCTCATCAATGAGCGAACGCTTGGCATGATGAAGCCGACTGCCTATTTGATGAACAGCTCGCGCGGTCCAGTCGTTGACGAGATCGCGCTGGCGCAAGCGCTCAAAGAAAATGTGATCGCCGGCGCTGCGCTCGATGTGTTCGAGAAAGAACCGCTCCCGGCGAATTCACCGTTGCTCGATCCGGAAATCGCCGATCGCTGTCGATTGTTTCATCATTTCGCCAGCGGCGGGCAGATCACGCGATTGTCGCCCGATCCCGACAAAGGAATGGCGGGGCGAACCGCGCAGGGACTGATCGATGTGCTCGAAGGAAATTACGGCGGCGACCTAACGAAGATGCCGTACGTTGTGAACAAGGAAGCGTTCGCGTAAGATCGACAATGGCAAACACCGTTCAACCGTACCTGTTTTTCGGCGGGCGCTGCGAAGAAGCGCTCGACTTTTATCGCAAAACCATCGGCGCCGAAGTCGTCACGCTAACTCGTTTCAAGGAAGCACCGCAGGCCGTGCCCGATATGCCCGATTGTTTCGACGAGAAAATCATGCACGCGAGTGTGCGTGTCGGCGAAAGCACCTTCATGGCGTCGGACGGACAGTGCGAAGGCAATGCGAACTTCGAAGGCTTCTCCATGTCGATCACCGTGCCTAACGATGCCGAAGCCGAGCGCGTTTTCAATGCGCTGTCCGAAGACGGTCTCGTGACCATGCCGCTCGAGAAAACATTTTGGACGTCGAAGTTCGGCATGTTGCAGGACAAGTTCGGTCTCGGATGGATGGTTTCAGTCGAGCACAAGGCCTGAGCGTCGGTGACCTTTTAGCGGATCAGTAATCAACGAACGCTTCGTCCACGTAACAGTAGAGCCAGCGCTCGCCCGGTTGCGCGGAAGCAATCACCGGATGTTCGGATTCGCGCGCGTGTTTACTGGCGTGGCGGTTCGGTGAGCTGTCGCAACAAAGCGTGGCGCCGCAAGTCTGGCATGTGCGCAGATGCATCCATGAGGCGCCGATTTTCATGCACTCCTCGCATTCCGGACGCTGCGGATGTTTGATCGCGCTAACTGATTCGATGTGTGAACAGGCGGTCACTGATTGTTGTGAGTCTGACGTTCGCGACGACGAACCAATGTTAACTGCACGCCGGCGATCGCCATCCCACCTTCTCCCACGGCGGCCGCGCAACGTTTGACCGAGCCCGAGCGTACGTCGCCCGCGGCGAAGATTCCGGGCAAGCTCGTTTCGAGCGGACCAGGGCGGCGTTTGTTAGTTTTCCACGCCGGCGCATCGGCCACATCGAATCCGGTCCTAACGAAACCTTTTTCATCGCGCGTGATTTCGGCCGGTAACCACTCGGTGCATGGATTCGCGCCGATCATCGAAAAAACGGCGGGTGTGCGCACGGTTCGGCGCTCGCCAGTCTGTGTATTCTCCAGCTCAACTTCCTCCAGCATTTTTCCGCCGGTCATCTTTCGAATCTCCGTCCGATAAAGTATCTCGATGTTGCCCGTGGCCTGCACGCGCCGCGACAGATAACTCGACATTTTGGAAAGATCGGGACCGCGAATAACGAGAAAAACTTTAGCCGCGCCGTCGGACAGAAACATCGCCGCCTGCCCGGCGGAATTTCCGCTGCCGACAACGATCACGGTTGCTCCGCCGCAAATTTTTCCTTCGAGCGCGGTGGCAGCGTAATAAACGCCCATGCCTTCGAATTGTTCGCGATTTTCCGCGGCCAATCGCCGGTAATTTGCGCCGGTCGCGATCAGGACAGTTTTTGCGCGGAGCACGGCACCGCAGCCGTCGACGTTCAGACACCCGGTGTATTCGTCATCGCCGTTGTAATGCAGAGACAGCGCCTCGGCCGGCGTGGAAAATTTCGCACCGAACCGATACGCCTGCAGTTGCGCAAGCCAGGTTAAATCACCACCGCTCACTCCGGTTGGAAAGCCGAAGAAATTTTCGATCAATGAAGACGAACCCGCTTGTCCGCCGGGCGCATAACTTTCGAGAACGACTGTGTGCAATCCTTCCGACGCCGCATACACCGCCGCTGCCAGACCGGCCGGGCCCGCGCCGACAATCGCGAGATCAGCGTTGATCTCCGTTTCATTTTCAAATGCCAGTGGTCGCAGCAGACCGACCACCTGCGCAACTTCTCGCAACGAAGGTTTGCGCAAAGGAGTGCCCGCCGGCGTAATCAGCACCGGCAGGTCGCGACTCGTTAGGTGCAACCGTGCGCTCAGTGCCTGACCCTTTTCGCTCTCGAATTCGATGAGCCGATGCGGCACGTGATTTTTATCGAGAAAATCGTCGAGCTGATGTCCTTCGCGCGCATCGCGGCTGGCCAGCACCCGCAACCCGGCAAACTCGCGGTCCCGCCGCAAACGGCGTCGCCGCATGATCAAGGCATTAACAATCGTCGCGCTCACACTCGGCAACTCCGCCAACGCGCGACGAAGATTGTCCGCCGGGATGTAAAGGACTTCGCATTCCGGAGAAGTCACCCGCGCGCTGGCCAAAGCGGATGTGCCCTGCAACATGGCGACATCGCCCATGAAATCGCGCTCGTGCGCGGTCGCCAGAATCTGCTCCGTCCCGTCGCGTTGCTCGAACGCTTCGATCTCACCTCGCAAAACAACCGTTAGGCCGAGGTCGCGCTGGCCCGCCTTGTAAACCAGGTCACCGCGTTTCAGCATCCGTCGTTCGCCTAACGATTCGAGCAACGAGAGCTGATGATCGTCGAGCTTGGGGAAGGCGATGCTTTCCGTGTCGCGATAGAACTGCTCGTCTTCTTCCTCCGTGCTCACGGCGACAGTTTACGCACGGAACCGGCTGATTAAAAACGAACGCGCGTCAGTGTCCCGAGCAGCAATCCACGAGAAGATGTCGATCTTGCCGTTGCCTGCCACGCCGTAGCCTCGGCGAAGGCGGGTCGATCTTATTTTTTTGCAGCGTCGTTAGGCGCAAGCAAGTGACCGAATAGTCGGCCGGCGAGGAAGAAGGTGACGCCGGCGATTCCCGCGAGCGCGGCGTGCAACAACCAGAATTGCGTCGCCGCCATTTTCTCGAGAAAGCCGCCGATCCAACCGACGAGATTATTTCCCGCGAAGAACGCGAGGTAGTAAACGCCGATGATCGTGGCCGACAACGCAGCGGGCGCGATGCGGGCATAAAGTGCGAGCGAAACCGGATAGACGTTCGCAAATCCGGCGCTGTTCAAAACGTGAAACGCAATCAGCCAACCGATTCCCACCTTTCCGCCTGAACGAGCGGCAATCGCCGCGCCCATCGCCAGCGAAAGCATTCCGGTCACGGCGATCATGCTGCCGATGGCGATCTTCGTGATCTCCACTGGCTCGCGAAATTTCTTCGACCACAGACGCCAAAATATGACCGCGATAAAAAGAAAACTGACCGACACGATCGAATCGAGCGTGATCAACCACGTCGTCGGCATTTTTTTGCCGAAGAAAATAAGATCGGCGTGGTCCTGCGCCCAAATCAGATAGGCGTTGAAGATTTGCTGGTTCGGAATGACCGCGATGGTGAGGAAAGGTAAAAGGACGAGCAGGACGATGATCGCCGTCTTTTCGCGACTTGTGAGCGGTTTCTTTTCGTGTTTCTCGACCACCGGCGAGTCCGGCGGCAAATATTTCCGGCCTAACAGATAGATCGTCAGGCCGATCAACATGCCGACGCCGGCCGCGCCGAAGCCCCAATGCCATCCATAAACTTCGCCGAGCGTGCCAGCAATCAACGGCGAGATGATCACGCCGCCATTGATGAAGATGTAATAAATCTGAAACGCATCGGCGCGGCGATTATCGCCCGGTGAATAAAGCGCGCCGACCTGGCTGGCCAGATTGCCTTTGAAACAGCCGACGCCGAGCAACAGACACGTGAGCGCGAGCAGAAATGTAACGTCGAACGCCATGAGAAAATGTCCGGCCGACATGAGCAAAGCGCCGATCGTGATCGTGCGCGTGCGGCCTAACCAACGGTCCGCGATTAATCCGCCGCCGATCGGCGTGAGGTAAACCAGTCCGGTGTAGAGACCGAAGATCGCCGACGCCAGCGCCTGGACCGACAACGGCCCACGATAAAGAATTTCGAGCCAATGTCGAAACGGCGGAAACCCCGCCACGTGCTCGACATGTCCCGGATGCAACAGGCGATTGACCATGTAGAGCACGAGCAGCGCTTGCATTCCGTAGTAGGAAAAACGCTCCCACGCTTCCGCGAACGCGATGTAGGCCAGCCCGCGCGGATGTCCGATGAAACTACGGTCGTTAGGGTCGTGCTTCGTCTGCATAATGAAAGATCGACAATTACAACCGCGCTTACTTCGCTGGCGAGATCAAATAGATGACGTCGTCACTATATCCGCCGGCTTTTGAATCTAGGCTTTTCCTTCGACGTAAATGTAGGGCTGGTTAGGCAAGCCGCCGTCGGCTAAGATCGACATCGGCAGCGCTAGCAGAGCGAAAAGACATCGTTTCATGGTGACAGCGTGAACGAATTGTCCATCACCGTCAAGATCGCAGCGAAGCTAGAAATTAAGAACTAACGAACGCGTCAGCTTTGATTCCGGTCGTACGGAATGATGCTGTCCCATTCCTCGGCGGAAGATCGCGCCACGAATGCAACGACCGGTTCGGTATCGCTCGCGTTGAAGACTTCGTGGGGCACACCAGGCTTGATGTAGATGAAATCACCGGCCTCATTGTCGATCTTCTGTTTGAGTCCATCGCCGAACTCGTGCCGCACTTTGCCTTCGATGATGTAAAGGATCACTTCGAAGTCGACGTGAATGTGCGCGCGCGCGACGCCGCCCGGCGGAATGGTCGCGATGTTAGCAGAGAGTTTCGTTAGGCCGGCGTTCTTCGCCGACATGCCTTGTTTATAATGGATGCCATTCCAATCGCGCCGAGGCCCGCCGCCGCGAATGGTCAGAATGCCGTCGTGATCTTCCACCGCGCTGCGCTCGATGTTTTCGCTCATGCAGAAAAGGTCCAACGCCCAACGTCCAATGTCGAGTTCAGCATTTGAGTAGAGCGCTCAGGTCACAGAGCGGCTACGTCGGTAAAATGTTAGGCGAGACGGCCACCGTGAGTTCGAAAACCGAATCAGACGGAACATGGAAAGTTCCGCGCGTCTGCGCCGTTTCATCATTCATTTTGTTGCGGTCGCAGCTCTGGCGGCGCGGCTTGCCGCCGATCCGGCGGATCCGACGGTGGGCGAATGGAAGACGTTTGGAAATGGCCCGAGCCACACGGGATTTTACCCAACGAACATCGGAACGGCTCCGATCACACCAGGATGGAGTAAGTCGCTCGGCCTGGCGATTAACCAAGTGGCGGTGTCGGGTAATCAGATATTCCTGACAACGAATGTGTATTTCGGAAACACGACTTATGCAGCTTCCTTGAGCACGGCGGATGGGTCTGAAATTTGGCGCTACCCGTTGCCGCAGGCGTATTCGGTGAATCCGCCGACGTACGACTCGGGTCGGGTTCTCTTCCAGCGGTGCGATCACGCAAGTGACACGTACCTGTACGCGTTGAACAGCAAGACCGGTGGCCTGCTTTGGGCGGCGCCACACGACGCGCAGTGGGAACAATATCAAGCGCCGACGGTGTTTGGCGATGGGGTCTGGGTAAACGGCGGTTACTACGGCGGGATGTACGGATTCGATCTCGCGACTGGCGCACAACGTTTTTACCAACCGCTGCCGCAGGAAGATGGATGGACACCGAGCTATTACGGCGGCGTCATTTACAGTTGCGTGAGCGGGATTTTCAAAGCGTTCGATCCGCGGACCGGGTCGGAGTTGTGGACGCGTAATTTGCGACTGCCGAATTCGAGTTGGTACAGCGCGGGTGTACTTGCGATCATGAATAACCGCGCGTTCGTCATCGGCGATGGCAGTCTCGTCGCTGTCGATCTTGTAAATCGCGTCGTGCTTTGGCGCGTGAACGGGGCGTTCACCGGAACACCGGCGACAGATGGTGATGTCGTCTACGCGTTGGTCGGTAACACGGTCTCGGCTTACTCCGCTGACGCGGGTAAAACGCTCGGAGCGTACACCGCGAGCGGAAATCTTTTCGGCCAGCCGTTGATCTTGAACGACGCAGTCATGGCGGCGAACGGGACGAACACGTTTGTCTTCGACAAGGCGACATTCGCATTGCGTACAACTCTCGCGACCGGCGGCGCACTCTCTTACACGAAAGGCATTCTGTATACTGCTACGGCCGACTCGTCGGGAACGCTCGCGACGTACGTCGTGCAATTAAGCGAACCTGAACCGGCGCCTACGCCAACGCCATCTCCGACGGCGACACCGACAGTGACGCCATCTCCGACGCTCACACCGACACCGACAGCGACCCCGACGTCCACACCTACACCTACGGCAAGTCCTTCACCAACGGCCAAACCAACACCGACTCCCGGGCCAAACCCGTCGGAGCCGCTGTGGGTCGATGCCAAGGTCGCGAACAGCATCGCGTATTTTATTTTTGCGAGCAGCGCTCCGCATCTCGAGCGCTTCGATATGCAGGCGAACACGTGGCTGCCAACGATTACTCTTTCCGGGGCGCCGACTTCGTTCGCCGTCGATAGCGATGCGATCTACGTGAGCTTCGGCCGCAGAACCGCGCGCCTGAACCTGGACGGGACTAACGAAACTGCGCTTGCGAATACGGTCGCGGACGTGACTGCGTCGCTTGTGTCTGGTGATTATCTTTACCTCCTCTACAGCGGTACTCAGGTCTCAAGCATTAACAAAAGTACCGGCGCGGTGAAGGACGCGAAGAACTTCTTCTACTCCATGACCGGGCTATCGATTGCGCCGACGAAGAATAAGATTTTTGGGCGCGATACTGGAGTGAGCCCG
>JBEEGX010000128.1:0-9597 GCA_041167105.1 Verrucomicrobiota bacterium | reverse complement strand
TTCGGCGTTCGTCTTCGTCGCCTCGAGATTATCGATGAGTTTTTCCATCGCCTCGATCGGCGGCAATTGCGCCATGGCTTTGCGCAACAACTGCACGCGCTCCCATTCGTCCGGATGATAAAGCAATTCTTCACGCCGCGTCGCCGACATCATCGGATGGATCGCCGGATACAACCGCTTTTCCTGTAGACCGCGATCGAGATGCAGCTCCATGTTTCCGGTGCCTTTGAATTCCTCGAAGATCACCTGGTCCATGCGGCTGCCGGTCTCGGTCAACGCCGTCGCCAAGATCGTTAGGCTGCCGCCTTCTTCGGCGTTGCGCGCTGAGCCGAAAAATTTCTTCGGCTTTGTCAGCGCCTTCGATTCGACGCCGCCGGACATGGTTCTCCCCTTCCCCGACTGCACGTTGTTATACCCGCGCGACAATCGCGTGATGCTGTCGAGCAGAATAACCACGTCCTTCTTCATCTCGACCAGCCGTTTCGCGCGCTCGAGCACGAGCTCCGCCACTTGCACATGTCGATGTACGTTCTCGTCGAAGTTCGAATGATAAATCTGGCAATCAATCTCGCGCTCAAGGTCGGTTACTTCTTCCGGCCGCTCATCCACCAGCAGCAAAATCAAAACGATCTCGGGATGATTCACGCGAATCGCTTTCGCGATTTCTTTGAGCAAAATCGTTTTGCCCACGCGCGGTGGCGAGACGATCAATCCACGCTGGCCGCGGCCTAACGGCGCCAGCAAATCAACCGCGCGCGCGCTGATCGAATTCGTCTTTGAATTTTCGAGGATGATGCGGCCTTGCGGAAATTGCGGAGTGAGCTTTTCAAAATCGACCGCCTGTTTCCATTCGCTCACCGGTTGTTCTTCCACGTGCGTGACAAGATCGACAACGAGCGCCTTCTCACGCTCGCGCGGCAATCGTACTTTCCCGACGATCTGCTGCGCCGGACGCAACTCATGTTGCTGAATAATTGCGCGCGGAACGCAAACTTCCTCCGGTATCGGCAGAAAGTTCATTTCTCCATACCGCAAAGTTCCGATCGGGGATTCCGGACTGAAATCGACAAAACCTTCGACCGTAACTTCGCCGCCGCGGCTTAAGGCCGCGCGGACAAGATCGACAATCTGGTAGTGGCGCGACCGCCCCGAATACAAACGCACATCGAGTTCGCGCGCGAGATCGTGCAACTGCTTCGGCGAGAAATTCAGGAGATCGTTAATGCGGATCGGCGACGGCGGTTCTTGGAGGGACGACCTCTGTGTCGTCCCCGATTCGTGGGACGGGACAGAGCCCGTCCCTCCATCGACAACATCGACATCTTGCGTCTCCGGATTTGTTACTTCGTCGTCCATTTTTCTGTCTGCCAAAGATCGACAAGCAACTGCGCCTGGGCTTTGAGCACATCGCGTCCGCCGTCGTTCCAAACAACGTGATCAGCCCGCGACATTTTTTCCGGTAATGACATTTGTGAATTGATGATTTGTTCCGCTTCTTCCCGCTTTATCTGCATTCGCGCGAGCAAACGCTCGAGCTGGATCTCGCGCGCGCATGCGACCACGACCACGCGGTCGCACAAGGTTTCACCTGCGGTTTCATAAAGCAGGGGGATGTCGGCAAAAAAATAATCGTTAGGCGATTGGCGATGGCTTTGCGCTTCGGCGCTCCAGCGACGGCGAATGCGCGGATGGAGAATCTTTTCCAGAGCGCTTCGTCGGTCTGCGCTCGCGAAGACTATCGCGCGAAGTTGCGCCCGATTCAACTCGCCGCCAGCGGAAAAAATTTCCTCGCCGAATTCGCGCCTCAATTCCTGGCGGACGTCCGCAAGATCGACAACTTCACGCGCGGCGATATCCGCGTTAAAAAATTTCGCTTTCGGCAAAATCTCGCGCAGGCAATCGCAAAACGCCGATTTGCCGGTCGCGATGCCGCCGGTGATTCCTATCGCGGGCATCCGGCTCGTGAGCCGCTACTTCTTATACAGCGGAACTTCGGGCAATTGCGGCGGCTCGATGCTGCCTTCCTTTTCTTCTTCCTCTTCCTGGTTGTTGAACGGAAGACCGCCCGGAGTAACGAGCCGCGCGGTGACGAAGATGACGAGGTTGCGCTTGATGTGTTGATCGACATTCGTGCGGAACAAACGTCCGAGGAGCGGAATGTCGCCGATGATCGGCGTGCGGTCCTCGACCTTCTGCACGTCTTCGCGCATCAATCCGCCGAGCACAACGGTCTGTCCGTCCCATACGCTTACGCTGGTGGTGACTTTGCGCGCGCTGAAGATAGGCTGGTTGATGACGTTCGGAGTGAGAATATTCGTGACCGATTGGCCTAACAAGTTGGTGCTCGTCGTTTGAATGGGGCTGCCGTAATTGATGAAGCCTTCGAATTCGACCACTTGCGGGACGAGATTGAGATCGATGGTTACGCCATCGGGTCCGACGACCGGCTCGACTTCGAGCGTGACACCAGTGTTGCGCGTTTCAAATGCGGTCGGCGTCGTCGGCGTCACCGGGAAATTACCGCTGCTGCCGCCACTGCTCGAGATGAGGCCGGTAAGCGGATTGATAATCGTGTTGCCGCCATTGCCGAAGTTGCTGCCGACGCTTTGAGGAATTTGCGGCGGTTGAAATTGCGTCGGGTAACGAAATTCACGCACTATCTCGATGACAGCACGCTGTCCGCTCTTCGTCGTCACGCGCGGCGCCGAGAGAAGATCGACACCTTTCTTTTGATTAAGCGCGCGCACGACCACTTGAAATTGCGGATCGGTAAACACGCCGGCCAGTCCGAATATTCCGGGAGCGAGCGCACTCGCGCCCATGGTCGGGAATAACAATGCATCGATCGCGTTCGCGCTGATCGCCAAATTGCCGCTGCGATTTCCGCCCGTCGCAGGAAATTGTCCAACTGGTGTTCCGCCCGGCGCGACGAATGGAAAGTCGGCCGGATTTGTCGCCGGCGAAGTTCCGGACGTTCCGCCACCGCCGAAGACGCGGTGCGATCCCGGCACGTTGAACTGGCCTAACAACCAATCGAAGCCGAGCTCCTTCAAATTGTTCTGCGTGATCTCAACGAACTTCGATTCGATCTCGACCTGCTTCGGCCCGGCGACATTCGCCTGCTCCACAATGGCATCGACCAGCTCGAGATTGTCCTGCGTGTTGCGCACGATCAACCGGCTGCTTTGCGGAAGAAAATTCGCGCTCGCGCCCGGCGGGAACGGCACGCCCTGATTCTCGAGAAAGTCCTTCGCGCCTTCGCGATTCACGAGTTGATGGCCGCCGGTCGATTCCACCGTGTCCTTCGCCGTGCCGCCGCCACCAACTTTCTGTACGGGCGCGTTCAATGCCGATGCACTGGCGTTGACCGTCGCGCTGATAAATCCCGGCGGAACGCGATACTCTTTCGTCAATAAATCCGCGCTCTGTTCCGCGATCGGAATGATCGTGACCGCGTACGGCTCGACCTTCACTTTCAATCCGGCCTGGCTCGCGATGTAGCGTAACGCTTCGCCTAACGGAATTTGATTCAGCGTAATCGTGATACGCGCGTCCGACGGTGCAATCGCCGACGCAGCCACGACGGCAGGCGCAACTACCGGAGCAGCCGGAATCGGCGTCGACATCAAAGTTGGAGGCGCAGCTTCTGGCGGTGCGCCAGTGGCGACCGACGGAGGAACCGCTCCCGGCGGCGGAGTCGCCGCGGTCACTGGAATTGGCGGCGGCGCAAGTTGGCCGATCGGCGTTAAACGCAAAACAATGTCGAGGCCCTTGCGTCCCTCCGTTGCCGGATCATTCGCGGCGGCTTGTTGTCGAATGAAGTCGATCGCTTCGCGAATACTCGCGTCGCGAAATTCGATTCGGGGAATGATTATGGTCTCGATCTTCTGGCGCACACGCGCGGTGCCGGCCGCTTCTTTTGCGAATGCATCCGCAATCGGGCCGACCGTCGTGCCGTACGGCCTAACGGGTTCCTCCCAGCCTTTCTCCACCTGCCACATCGAACGCGCACGCGTCTCGTTGTAAGCCTCTTCGTTGTATTTGTATTTTGTATTGTCGATCTTTTCTTCGCCCCGCCGCGCCGCTGTGTTGTAAGGATCGAGCGCCAGCACCTGCTCGTATTTCTTGAACGCAAGATCATACCGGCCCGATGCGTAATAGCCTTCGGCCTCGGTCAGCAATTGTTTCACTTCATCGACCTTGGCCAAAAACTTCGGCCCCGTCGTGCGATTGATGTAACCGGGCGTGCGCAATTTCACGAGCAACGCATTCGCTTCGCGACATTCCGGATTGTATTGCGCCGACAAAATCTCGGTCAGCGTTCCCTCGGCCTCGCCGTATTTTCCTTCGACGATATATTGCTCGGCCAACTTCACGCCGCTTTCGCAAAATCCTTCCATCGCGGTGTCATGCGTCTTCGCTGAGACGACGGCGTCCGGCAGATAAGTTAGCGCGACGCGAAATTCATCATGCGCCAGCGCGTAATTTTTCGCCTTCAACGCAACCGCCCCCCGCGCCAGCGCCGCTTCGCCTTCCGGCAACGCACGTTGTCGCCGCACCACTTCACGCTGCTCGATCCGTTCCACGTTTTGCGCGAAGACCGCAGTTGTTAGGCACAAGATCGACAAGAATGCCAGTCCGGCTCGGACCAAGATCGACAACGACAGCAGCGAAGGAATTTTTTTCATGGACATGTTCATGGGGCGGCAAGACCGATCTCGATTTTGTCGTTCGGTCGCTGAGTATTCACAATGACAGCCTTGGCCGGCTGGACGTCGATGAGCTTATATTTGATTTCCTCCTGTGGTTTCAATGAAAATTCCTGGTCTTTGCGCACCTGGAATTGCTGTGGCGCACCGCCGGCCGGCCAGTTGTAAACAAACGTCGCCACCGATTCGGGCGACATCGCCACCTTCTCTTTCACCAGCGTAAGCTGCGCATGCGTGTCCTGATTTTCGAGCTGCAATTCGCTAACATCGACATCTCCGCCCGTGGTCGGATTCGCTTCGTGCTTCTCGGTGTAGTTGATCAACTTGAATTTCGTTCCGCCGATGGTGTCGCCGATTTTCAAAAACTGCGTCGGCTCCTTTAAGTCGGTCGTGTTGATGATGAACGTGTCGTCGCTCTTGGAATCGAACTTCAAGCGAAACGGCTCTTCGTTAAACGATTTCAATTTCAACTTCGTCACAAAATCTGGACGCGAATTTTTGTCCGTGGGCGTGCTCTTTCCCTGCCATTCGTCCAAGTTGGTGAAGCCGTCCCCGTCAGGATCTTGCTCCAACACGTCGGCGTCCTCTATCCGCAAACCGAACTGCCGAAACCATTCGTTGGGCACCGGTGGATGCACCTGAGTCGTCTTCAGCGTTGTTGGCAGGCCGTTCGCGCCGATAAAATGCGGCTCCGCCACGAACAATCCCCCGCTCGCCGTCCATTGCGGCGGCTGATCGAGTTTTTTCGATGCCGCTTCGAGCTCGAGCGCTTTCGCCGGCGGAGTCGCCGGTCTCGGCGGCGGCGCGGTTTGTTGCGCGCTGAAGTTGTCGGCGAATCCCGCCGCTTTGCGCAAGATCGACAATGAACAAACGAGCAGCAGCGCCGCGGCTCCGATCAACAGCGCCCGTTCATAATGTGCGCGAACCCAGTCCATCAGTAAGTAAACCTCACCATTTCCACGCGCGCTGATGTTTCGATGTGTTCATTGCCAACAATGAACGTGAGCGCCGCATTCGTTTTCGGCTGAGCTGCTGGCGCTGTAGTGGCAGCCGTGCCGGCTGCACTCCCCGGCGGCGCAGGCGATACAGTTTCGCGCGGCGGTCCTTTGTCCTTCTCATTACGCACATGCAACGTGCGCACGATGTAAAACTGTTGCGGCAAACTCCCGATCTGATTTAACACGCGTCGCATTACCGGCGGCGCCGCGGTAAACGTAAGATCGACAATCCCCCGCTCGACCGATTTCGGAGCATTTGCGGCGGGAGGTTTTCGCGTTGTAGCCGCTGCCGCCGACTGCGGCGGCGTTGCCGTCCCACGCTTGAACGCGCCAATCGCATCCACCCGCGCGTCGATCAAAATAGTCGCGAGCAATTCGGCCTGCGCTAATTCCTGTCCGAGCACCGGCGCATCCGCCGTATTCGGCAACGCCGTTGTGAATTCCTCAAACCCGAGCGCGAAATTATCGGCCAACTTCACCCGATTTCCGCGCGCCTTTTCCGCGACCGACACCATCGCCTGCCGCAACCGCATTTGAAATTCATTCGGCGCGAGCGGCGCCGCCGCGACCACGTGCGACTTCAAATTTTCCTTCAGCTTCTCGAGCGACGCCGCGTAATTGTCGATGTGCACCTTCAACTTGCGATAGTTCGCTTCGCTCGGAAACGGATCGAGACGCTCGAGGCGTCCGCGCTCCGCCGCCGCGGTATTGAATTCTGCCGCCGCGTCGTCCGCATTGCTCTTCGCGCTGAACAAAAACCAGAGCACGAGCAGTGTCGTTAGGCCGAACACGATGAGAAACGTGCCGAGCCAACGATTTTCGCGGAACCACTCGCTCATGACTGTGGCAACGGCACCGGCTGCTTCAGATCGAGATGCAGCTCGTATGGATATGCCCACTCCGTGTTCGTCGGCGTCGTCGGCTTGATTACGCGCGCCTGGTTGTTCGGATCGATCGCGAAAAATTTCGAGCCGAGCAGGTTCTTAAAATAATCCACCACGACTTCCTGCTGCTTCGGGTTGTACAAATAGAGACCGCGCACCCAAATCCCGTCGATCGTCGGACCGGTGTCCGCACGTTTGATTGTCGATCTTGCAGGCGCTGTAACCGCTGCCGTCGGCTGCGGCGTGGATTGCGCGATGACTTTGTCACCGGCACCGATCGGTTTCCCGCCCGACATCGGAATCAATTCCGTGATCCAAATATCTTCCTTCGGCAGACGCGTGTTCAGGTCTTCGATCAATTCGATCCAGAAACTGCGATCGTTGATCGCCTGCACCAGCGGCGCGGCCAGGCTATCGATCGACGCCGCTTGCTTGCGCAGCTTCTCGATCTGCGCATCCGCCGCGCGCATCATGTCAATCTTGTCCTGCATCCGCTGCGTCGCACTGCGTGTCACCTGCGCGACGCGCGTGTAATAAAAACCGAACCCGATAAGCGCGAGAATGAAACACGCGGCTGCGGCGATGAAGAACGGCCGGCGTTTCTCCAGTTCCTGCCGCTTGACCACGCTCGCGGGCCGAAGATTCAACTCCATCGGGCACGTCGTGACGGCGCGCAACGCGAGGCCGACCAGTTCGCCTAACAAATAGGCCGAACGCGAGACTTCGGCCACGCTCGCTGTCTCGGCCACCGCGACATTGCGCAACGGATTGAAGAACTCGATCGACAACTGCAATTTCTCCTGGAAGAACTCGCGCATGTAGGGCGTGCTCGCGCTGCCGCCGCAGAGAAACACACGCTCCGGCGCGTTGCCTTGCTGCTGCGAGCGATAGTGGCTGATCGATCGCATCAGCTCCGCGTGCAGACGCGTCATCGTGCTGCGAATAATTTTCGAGACGCGCGCAAGATCGACATCGGACGGCTCGGCATACGCGCCGCCGAGACTAACGAATCCGTCCCGTTTCTTTCGAAATTCGGCCGCGGCAAATGATTCATCGAATTCGCGCGCGATCGCCGCCGTGATCGAAGCGCCGCCGATGGGCACATTCCGCGAAAAAATTTTCGACGGTTCGATGAACAACAAGTTCGTCGTGCGCGCGCCGATATCGACGAGGAGCGAACAACCCGGCAAATCGCTGTAGCTGTAACGAAACGCGTTGTAGAGCGACATTGTTGCAACATCGACCACGGATGTGCGCAAGCCGGTCGATTCGACCGCGCCGTTCATCTCTTCGAGCAAATCCGATTTGATCGCGACGAGCACGACCTGGATCTGTTCGTCGGTGCCGCCGCCGACGAGTTGATAATCCCAAACCACTTCGTCGATCGGGAACGGCACGTTCTGCTGTGCTTCGAACGCGATGATGCGCTCGATCTTTTCTTCTTCGACCGCCGGCAATTTTACAAAGCGGGCGAAAACCGATTGCGCGGGGACCGCGTAATTCGCGATGCCGGACTTGATACCGATGTCGGCGAGCATTTCGCGCAACGCGGTGGCGATCTGCGCGTAGCGCGCCGATTCATCCGAGACATCGGCGAGGACTTCGCGCAGACGATGTTGCCGAAGCACGAGACCGCCGTGCGGTTGCGCTTGAAACTCAGCCAGACCGATGGTCTGCGATCCGAGATTCAGCGAAATGATGCGCGGAGCGGCGGGCATTTACGTTAGATCGACAAGTGTAAGATCGACAATCAGCGCGTCGGCGAAGTTTTGATCTGCTCGTAGCGGTCCCAATAAATGGGCGCGAACGGCGTTTCGTTTTTGTTCAACACGAACCCGGTCACCTGCGGCATGCTCGTGAACCAGCCACTCGCCGCGCGCATGAGACTTTGCTCATCCTTCACCGCGCCCTGTTGCACGATCTGCACGGCGATGTTTTGAAACGAATTCGCGTTCACCACTTGCGCGCCGCCGAATCGCGCCAGCGTCCGCGGCGAAACATACATGACCGAGCGATTGCCCCGGCCGGCGCCGATGTTCGTGTGCGTCACTTCGCCGGTGAGCAGTTTACCGTTGTACAATATATAATAGCGGAACGTCAGCTCGTCGCTCCATTCCGGCCCGGCCGTGAATTCCACTTCCACCTCGAGCCAACGATCGCGCTGATTCGCCTGATACTGCTGCGCGCCGCCGTAGGTGAATTGCGGCGTCGTGATGAGGTTCTTCGTGATTTTTGTAATCTGAAAATCCGCGCGTGCTTGCGCGAACGCTGCGGCCGAGAAAACGAAAAGAATCAACAGAGGCAAAACAAGGCGCTTCATAGGACGATGTCGATCTTGCACCGCGCGGAGGCGTCAACGCAAGAATTCCCCGATGCACCCGCCCGATTCCAGCCGAATCTCGGGCCGCTCGCCGTTACTGTTTTAGACGCTCGCGAAAGTAATCGATCGTCTTCTTGATGCCTTCTTCGAAATCGACGCGCGGTTCCCAGCCGAGGATTTTTTTGGCGCGCGTGATGTCGGGCTGACGCACTTTCGGGTCGTCCTCCGGCAGCGGCTTGTATTCGATTGTCGATCTTGCGCCAGTGATGCGCAGAATTTCCTCGCCGAATTGTTTGATCGTCATCTCGCGCGGGTTGCCGATGTTGACCGGCTCGTGGAAATCCGATTGCGAGAGTTTGAAAATCCCGTCGATCAAATCGCTCACGTAACAAAACGAACGCGTCTGTGATCCGTCGCCGAAAACGGTGAGCGGTTCGTTCTTCAAGGCTTGGCCGATGAACGCGGGGACGACGCGGCCATCGCGCAATCGCATCCGCGGGCCGTAAGTGTTGAAGATGCGCACAATCTTCGTGTCGATCTTGTGATAGCGGTGGTACGCCATCGTCATTGCTTCGGCGAAACGCTTCGCTTCATCGTAAACGCCGCGCGGACCGATCGGGTTCACGTGCCCCCAGTAGGACTCCGGCTGCGGATGCACCTGCGGATCGCCGTACACCTCGCTCGTC
>JBEEGX010000127.1:0-10082 GCA_041167105.1 Verrucomicrobiota bacterium | reverse complement strand
GAGCACGGCATTGCTCATCGTCGGCGGATTCCTCATTCAATTCATGGTGCAAGGCGCGTGGGGTGTCGTGCCGGTGCATTTGAACGAGCTTTCACCGTCAGGATTTCGCGGCCTGTTTCCGGGCCTCGCCTATCAGTTAGGCAATTTCGCCGCCGCCTACGCCGCGCAACAACAGGCATGGCTCGCCGAAAAATTTCGGCTGCCAAACGGCGAACCGAATTATGCGCTGACGATGGCGCTGGTTCAGTGTGTCGTTTTCGTTGCCGTCATTGTGCTCGCGGCGATCGGTCGCGAAGAACGCGGCAAAGAATTTTAGCGGCCTGATTTCGTCGGCAAACGTACTTCGTCAGTCGGCATCGCTTCAGGCGCCGCATTCGCGCGCGAAGCATACGCGCCGCTGCCATAACGATATTCGACAATCGCTTCCGCGATTTTGTCCGCGAGCATGTCGCGATATTCCTTATCGCGCGCTTCGCCGCCTTCGCGCCGGTTGCTCAGAAATCCGCACTCGACCAGCACGGCGGGATATTTTGCGTAACGCAGGACGCGGAAGTTTGCCGTCTTCACTCCGCGATTGGCCGCGCCGGGCATAGTGAGCAGTTTTTGCTGAATGCGAAAAGCGAGATCGCGCGACATCGGCGCGTGATAATAGGTTTCGAATCCGTGAATGGCGCGCCGGCTCGAATCGTTGAAATGAATGCTGACGAAGATGGAGTTCTTCTGCCGGTTCTCGATCGCAACGCGTTCATCGAGCGAAATGAAAACATCGCCGGAACGCGTCATGACGGTGCGCAATTGCGATTCGCGCAGCTTGCGATTAAGGCGAGAAGCGACATCGAGCGTCGCTAATTTTTCGGCGCCGCCATATCGGCGGAACGCGCCGTTGTCTTTGCCGCCGTGACCGGCATCAACCACCACCGTCGTGAATGTGTGGCTGGTGTTCTTGGTTCCGGGCGCGACAGAGGGACCGCTCGCACACGAAGTAAGCAGCGCGGCGACTGCAACGAGAAGAACGCGAGCGACCAAACGATTCACGCGCGAAACTGTTTCATCGCCACTGTCTTTTGCAAGATCGACATCTTCATTTGGCGGACGCGCGGCGAAAAACCGCTTGTCTTTTGCGCGCTCGCACATAAAGGCGTTTACCCGATTTATGTTCATACGAATTGCAATTTCTCCGCTTGTTTTGGCCCTCGCACTTTTCCTTGGCAGCAAAGATCAGACCTTCGGCGCCAATCCCAAGACTTCGCCAGCACCTGCGGCTCCGGCGGCGGCAGCATCGGCAGCGAAACCGGGCGGCAAGGTCGTGGTCGATCAAACCGCGCAGACAATTATTTTTTGTTACCACCGCCTCGTCGACAAAATCCGTTATCCGGGAACGGAGATCACGCCGGCCGCATTCGAAGCGCAGATGAAATCGCTCAAGGACCGGAACATCACGGTCATTAGTCTGCAGGATTATCTGGCCTGGAGACGGAGCGAAAAAAATATTCCGCCGCGCTGCGCCGTCGTCACGTTCGATGACGGTTGGAAATCGCAATACGAAGTGGCGTGGCCGATCATGAAAAAGTTCAACTACCCGCTGACTCTTTTCATCTACACGGAAGGTGTCCGCGGCGGTTCGTTAGGCGGGGGTGAAGCCATTACCTGGGAACAACTAGCGGAAATGCGCGACGCCGGCGTTGACATCGAAGCGCATACGGCGACGCATCAGGATTTGCGTGAAGGCCATACCGTTATGGTGATGAGTCCGGACCGCAAGAGAACCAAGAAGAAACTGACCGGCGCCGAGTACGAGCAGTGGCTGCAAAACGAAGTCGTCGGTTGCAAGCAACTGCTCGAGCAAAGGCTCGCCATCAAATGCAATTGTTTTGCCGTCCCCTTCGGGAATTACAACGATCACGTCAAAGAAATTGCACGTAACGCCGGTTACGAAGCGATGTTCACGGTTTACGGCCAGCCGCTGACTTTTAATTCGCCGATGGATGCGTTAGGCCGGTATGCGATCGAGGCGAACAAACCGAAAGTGTTTGAGGATGCGATGAAGATGATCGCGACTTCATCGGGCGGCGCGAACGCCGCGGCCGAAGTGGGAAGCGCGACTCTGCAAACGCAACCGGCGGATGGCGAAACTGTCCGCACCGCCTTGCCACTGATTAAAGCGAACCTCTCCACTATGGGCGCGATTGATCCCGCCAGTGTGCAAATGCGCGTGAGCGGTCTCGGTGTTGTTCCGGCCAGCTTCGATGCGAAAACCGGCACCGTCTCCTATCAGGTCACGCAAAAGCTGCGCGACAAGTCGTGCACCGTTATCCTGAGCGCGAAGACGGGCGACGGAAAGAGAACCGAGGCGCACTGGACGTTTGGGATCGAGGAGGGCGCCGCGGCACCGGCGCCGGCAAGATCGACATCTCCATCTGCGACGCCGAAGAAATAGTTCGCGTCGTTAGGCCGTTCTGATGTTCTCGCAACTCAGCGACAAGCTGCAAGACATCTTCAAGGACCTACGCGGTCACGGCACGATCAGCGAGGCTAACGTCGACGCCGCGCTGCGACAGGTGCGGCTGGCCTTGCTCGAAGGCGATGTCGATTTTGCGGTTGCGAAACATTTCATCGCGCGGGTGCGCGAGCAAGCGTTAGGGGAAAAAGTTCTGCGCAGCGTCACGCCGGGCCAGCAGATTGTAAAAATCTTTCACGATGAATTGTCGATCTTGTTAGGCGGCGACGCGGCTCCGCTGAATGTGGGTGAGCCGCATCGCATTCTCATTGTCGGATTGAACGGCTCCGGCAAAACAACTTCGTCGGCGAAACTCGCGCGTCTGTTGAAGAAGCAGGGAAATTCGCCGCGCTTGGTTGCGCTGGATTTGCAACGACCGGCGGCAATCGAGCAACTCGCCACACTCGGCCAGCAAATCGATGTGCCGGTGTTCTCGCCGGAGCCTAACGAGAAGAATGTTCGACGCGCGGCCGAGGCTGCATTGCAAGATCGACAAGTCCGAGCCGGACTGGCAGCTGCTAAGATCGACATCTTCGATACGGCCGGTCGCCAGGAAATTGATGAGGCGTTGATTAACGAACTGAAGTCGCTGAAAGAATTTTTGCAGCCGCAGGAGACATTGCTCGTGGTCGACGCCGCGACCGGACAGCAAGCCGTCAGCATCGCAACGCATTTCAATAACGCGCTGCAAATCACGGGAATCATCCTGACGAAACTCGATGGCGACGCGCGCGGCGGCGCGGCGTTGTCCATGCGCGAAGTTACGAAACGCCCGATCAAATTCGCTGGTACGGGCGAGAAGCTCGATCAGTTCGAAGCATTTGTGCCGGAGCGACTCGCGGGACGCATTCTCGGAATGGGCGATGTGATTGGATTGGTGGAAAGAGCAGCCGAAGCGGTCGAGGAAGAGGATGCGTTGCGCTTGGAAAAAAAACTGCGCAGCGCGTCGTTCGATTTCAACGATTTTCTCTCCCAATTCAAAATGATGAAGCGGATGGGGCCGCTCGAGAATATTCTTGGCATGATGCCGGGCATGGGTAACGTGTCCGGCTCCGGCGGAATTGACGAGAAACAGATCGCGCGCACGGAAGCGATCGTGCTCTCGATGACGGCGGAAGAACGGGCGCGGCCGGAGATTTTAAATGCGCGGCGGCGTCAACGCATCGCGCGCGGCAGCGGACAGACGGTTACGCAGGTGAACGATCTGTTGCGGCGGTTCGACACGATGCGCAAGATGATGAAGAGCACAGGCAAAATGAAAAAAATGATGGCGCAAATGGCGCGGATGAGAGGTTAAAACGACATGGCAGTTTCAATTCGATTACGCAGAGAAGGAACGACGAACCGGCCCTACTACAAAGTGGTGGTGACGGACCGCCGCAGTCCGCGCGATGGAAAATTTATTGAGATCGTGGGCACGTACGATCCGAAGAAGAGCGGGCATAACAGCACGCTGAAATTGGATCGGATCGAATATTGGCTGAGCAAAGGCGCGCAGCCTTCGGATACGGTTCGAAGCTTGGTGAAGAAGAACAAGAAAGAGCAATCGGCGCAAGCGACAGTCGCGGCCGGCTAAGATCGACAAGTGTAAGATCGACATCGTCCATCATGAGGGAATTTCTCGAGTTCATCGTTCGGCAGCTCGTGCAATATCCGGACGAGATGATGTTGACGGAAATTCCGAACGGGAAGACGACGGTTTTTCGTTTGCAGCTGCGCCAGACCGACGTCGGCCGCATCATCGGGCGCAACGGCCAAACCATCCAGGCGATTCGCGCGCTGCTCAACAGTTCAGCCGCGCGTCACGGCCAGCGCGCCACGCTCGAGATCGTCGAGTAGTTAGGGCGAGGTAATCTTCAGGCGCATGAAACGCGCGGCCTGATTGTCCGGATCGAACGGCACAATATCGCGCACTTCGACGGTGAAGTTCGGCGCGGCGCCGGTTTCGCCGATGAATCCTGAGCCGCTGGTCGGCGCGCCGCCGGAACTAATCGCGAGGTCGGTCCAGCTCGCGAGATCGTCGGAACTTTGCACGATGTAACTCAGATCGGTTGCGAGCGACGAACGATGGAAGATCATCGAGAGATATTCCGTTCCGCTGTAGTCCTTCAACGTCACGACGGGCATGCCTGCGACATCGATTGCGGACGGATTCAGGCTGAGAGCGTACTCGAGCATGTTCGTTAGGCCGTCGCTGTCGTAGTCAAAGGTGAGCACGGCATCACTTCCATTCAGGCCGAAGCTCGCGATGTAATTCGACGCGCGGGTTGCGGTTGAAAGCGAAAATGTTTGCGTCGAATTCGGTGCGACGCCGTTGCTCGCGGTGACGGTGATGTTGGCAAAAAGTCCATTGCCGCCGGAAGTCGCAGTGCCCGAAAGCAAACCACTCGCGGAAAGATTGAGTCCTGGCGGAAGCGGACTGCCGCTCAGGCTAAATGTCGGCGGCGGATTTCCCGTAACGGCGAATTGAAAACTGTAAAGACTGCCGACGATTACGGGCGCGGACGGCGGACCGCTTGTGATGACGGGCGCCGATGCGGACACACATGTCGATGTTGTCGTGGTGATGAGGACATTGTCGATCCGCACACCGGTCGCGCCCGAAGCGACTACGCTGCTGTCGGTGGCGGCGCGCCACTTCAGGCGAACGTTCTGGCCGGAAGCTGCCGCGGGAAGATTAATGGTCGAGGTGATGTAAGCTGGCGAAGCGGTTGTGCCGGCGGAAAGTCCGCTCCACGCCGCGCGTCCGGCGATCGGACTGGTAAAGTCCGGAGAGATCGTGCGCGTGTAACCGCCGGTGATGAATGAGTTGCTTCCGGTCGTGATGTCCACAAACGCCGCGCCGTTGATGCTGATTTCCAGAACCATGCCGTCGTAGCCCAGCGTTTGGGATGACGCCTCCGCTTCCATGTTAAATAAATTTCGAAAAGTTAACTGCGCGCCGGCGGCCGGTCCGGCAATAATCGGCGAGACGAGCTCGGTGTTGCCGACAGTTGGCACATCGGGAACGAAAACGTCGTTAGGCGAACTATTCGGAGAGACTGTCGACGTTATCCATGGCGATTCCGAACCTGAAGCCGTCGTACCCCAACTGCTCGGCAACGTCGGCGTGGTGACGCCGTCGAAATTTTCGCTGAGCAGCGTGCTCGACGAAGAAGCGCCGAGCTGGAGTGTGAATGTGACGGTGCCGAGATTGGCGGCGCTATCCTGCAGCGCGAGCGTCAGCGTGATTTTGCCTCCGCAAGCGCCGGCGGTGGTAAAGGTGAATGCATGCGCGACCGATCCGCCGCCGGCGATCAACGCTCCGTAACTTTGGGGCGCGCTCGGATTGGTCACGCCGCCGGTCGCTTGCAACGTCGCGACCAGATTACTCGTGCTGATGCTGCCGACATTTTTCAACGCCAGGTTCACCGTCACAGTTTCTTGTGGATCTGGTGTGTTATTTGCCGGCGAAAAATTCTCCGCGGTGAGCGTGATGGTGTCGGCGACAATCTGCGCGATCGCTGCGAATTTAAATTTCCCGATACGCGTGCTCCAACTGCTCGACGACGTTGCCGGATAATATTCATTCGTTAGCCAGAATGTGACGTTATCGATTGGATCGATACTGATCGCGCTGTAATCGCCCCAACGTCCGCTGCTGCTCGTTTGATGTCCGCCGCCTTGGATCAAGGTGGCTTCGCCTTGGCCGAGACTATTCGGCGCGTCGGCGACGAGCCGACCTGCGTATCGAATCGCCGGATTCGTCGACGAACTCGAAGCCGCGTAATTGATCGCCATGTTGCCTTGGGCATCGACGGCGATACTCGGCATCCAGCGCCACAAACCGTCGGCGCCATTATTAAACGTCTGTTGTTGCGCCGGCGTCGCCGGAACCGTCCCGCCGCTGACATTGAATTGATACCAACGAATCGCCGTCGGGCCGGTGCCATTCTGATTGTTGTTGATGGTATGCGACGCCCAGAGCGACTCGGTGCCATTGAGATTTTGGTAAACGAGCGGCGTCATTAATTTGTCGCCTAACGTGTCGAGCAGCGCGGTCGTCCCGGTCTGCGGCACAAGCAACGTCGATGAACCCGTGAATGCATCCACGAATCCGTTTACCGTTGTCGTGTTGTTCGGCGCATGGTTCCCGCCGAGTCCGAACGTGGAATTCCCTGGCGTGGCAAAATCGATATGGAACTTCCACGTGAACACCTGGTTCTCGACCGTGCCCGATGTACCTGAGCTGTTGATAGCCATGAAATATTCGGGCGTGTTTGCGGGCGGTGCACTACCAGCGCGAAAAGTTGCCGGCACCAAACTGTAAGCATCACCGAGCGTCGCCGGCGTAATAGTAAATCCGATCGGGCCCGCATTCGGCGCGCCGGTGCCGTTGATCATCGCCGCGCGCGGAAGCGCGAACACGCGCACGCCCTCGAATGTGTTTCCGTGAAACATATTCACCGAAAAATAATACGCGTCCGGCCACAAACCGAACTTCGGATAATCGCCTAACCAGGTCGGATTCGATGGATCGATTTGCAACGCATACAACCACCAGCCGCCCGAAACCGGGTCGTTAGTCTTGGAGACGCCGATGCATTGGTAATTGACCGAATTGTTCGAGGGAAACGCGAAATCGCTCACGACCCAGCGGTCCGCGATCTGATCGTAGAACACGAAACCGTCACCATCGTTCAGGCCGTTGCCGCATGGCGTCGACGATCCGAGCGGAGCGAAAAATGAATTGTAGGTCGTCCCACTCGCGCCATTGAGCGCGTTCCCTGATTTGTCGAAAATCTTAATCGAGGAATTGACCGACTGAATGTAATGGCTCGGCCCGACATCGCCGTTAGTGTCCGGCGGCAAACAACTGCATCCGCTTTGTGCCGATGACATGCCGTCGAAAGATGTGCTCGGCGTCGGCGCGGCCGCGGGCTCGGCCACTTGTCTAACGGCAACGACCGGATCCGACTTTTGCGTCGAAGGCGTTTGCGGCAATGGATGTCGCATTCGCCGCACCGGTTCCGATTCCATATTCGGCGAGATGTAGGGGAGTGCGCGCAAATCTTTGCCCTGCGAGACCGGCCCTAAGATCGACATCTTCTCGCCCAAACCGCGCACGGCCGCACGCTCGCTCGCCGGCGGAGCAGCGGTCACGACGTTTGCGAAAAACAAACTGATCAAGGCGGGCAACAACGCGCTGCCACGCAGGGGAACATTGGGCATTTGCGCGAAACCTTTAACGCATTTACTGCCAAAACGCGATTCTAAACCGCTGATGAAGATCGATATTGTCACCTTATTTCCCGAGATGTGCCGCGCGCCGCTGGGCGAAAGCATGATGAAACGCGCGCAGGAAAACGGCATTGTCGATCTTCGCATCCACAATCTGCGCGATTGGACGCAAGATCGACATCACACGGTGGACGACGCGCCCTTCGGCGGCGGGCAGGGGATGGTGATGAAACCGGAGCCGATCTTCGCGGCGGTCGAATCATTACGGACTAACGACTCGAAAATCATTTTGATGTCGCCGGCCGGTCGCCGTTTCGATCAACAAATCGCGCGCGAACTCGCGCAAGATCGACATCTTATCTTCGTCTGCGGTCACTACGAAGGCATCGACCATCGCGTGGTCGAACAGCTTGTCGATCTTGAATTGTCCATCGGCGATTACGTGCTGACTAATGGCGCAATCGCGGCCAACGTCGTGGTGGACGCAGTCGTTAGGCTTTTGCCCGGCGTTCTTGGCGACGAGCAATCCGCCGCGGATGACAGTTTTAGTGAAGGATTACTTGAAGGGCCGCAGTACACGCGGCCGGCAGAATTCCGCGGATGGAAAGTGCCGGACATTTTGCTCTCGGGAAACCACGCCGAGATCACAGCCTGGCGGAAGAAACAGGCGGAGAAACGCACAGGCGAAAATCGACCAGATCTGTTGGAATAGTCGCAGGCGGCGTCGCTGAACTGCGATCGACGGATTTCTTCGCCAAAGTGGCGCACACCTGAGGCCGATTGGCGGATGAAAACCGAATCACAACGACCGGGCGATGAAGACAAGCGACTCACGGAAATTGATTTTCGCTCCCAGGCACTTTTTGCGAATACGAATGCTTGGGACCATCGCTCTTCTTTTGGCAACGTTTGGCTTCGGAGCCGCAGCTTCACGCAAACACATCAATCCGGCATACAACTCAGCGCGCGAATTTCGTTTCGACGCGGCGGCTGTTGCCGCGAGCGCGCCTGATTGTGTGCTGCTTGGCGGCTGCGAGAGTTGGGCGACAACATACGATGGGCCGGTCAACGGACATGATACCTCGCGAAATTTCGATTATGCGGTGCACTCTATCGCCCTCAGTCCGGACGACTCGACCGTTTTCGAGACGGGTGAGAGTTGGGGCGGCGACCCCGCATCGGGCGGCACGCATTACGATTTCATCACGATCGCGCACGACGCCATAACTGGCGCTCGACTGTGGATGGCGCGATACAACGGACCCGGGAATTCGCAAGATCAGGCGTTTTCCGTGGCCGCCAGTTCTGATGGGCGGCGCGTTTTCGTTACGGGCACGAGTGTCGGTAACGGGAGCACCTTTGACTATGCGACGGTGGCATATGATTCGAAGACCGGAGCGGAGCTTTGGGTCACCCGCTACAACGGTGCTGCAAATGCGGCTGATCAGGCCTGGTCGCTCGTGGTGAGTCCGGATAGTCGCCGCGTTTTTGTCACCGGCTACAGCTGGGGCGGGGATCCGGCGTCCGGTGGCAGTCATTATGATTACGCAACTGTCGCCTACGATTCAGTGAGCGGAGTGCAGTTGTGGGTCGCGCGATATAATAGTTCCAGCAGTAAGGAAGATCGCGCTCGCTCGATTAGAATCAGTCCAGACGGCAATCAAGTCTATGTCACCGGCAAGAGTGTCGATCTTGTGACGGCAGAGGATTACGCAACGATAGCTTACAACGCCGCCACCGGAGCGGAAATTTGGGTTGCGCGCTATGACGGTGCCGCGGGTTTCGATGAAGCGACGCAGGTCGCGGCCGATCCCAATGGCGGCGCGGTTTATATTACCGGCCAAAGCAGCGGCATCGGCACGAGCTCCGATTACGCGACAATCTGTTATGACGCGTCGAATGGAGCTCAGCGATGGGCCTCGCGTTACGACGGCGGCGGTACGCCTTCAACGAACGTGATCGATTTCGCGCAAGGTCTGGCCGTCAGTCATAACGGCCATGTTTATGTGACCGGAATGAGCAAGAACGATTACGCCACCGTCGCCTACAATGCGGCCTCGGGCGCGCAAGAATGGGTCGCTCGTTTTGATGGGAATGCGCCGGTTCCGCTAAATGACACCGATGAAGCATTCGCTTTGGTCGTTAGTCCGGATAACGCCAAAGTCTACGTCACCGGCACGAGCTTCAACGAGAACACGAATTGGGACATCGTTACCATCGGTTATGACGCGACCAATGGCGCGCAACAATGGGCGACGCGTTTCGATGGAATCGAACATTTCCAGGATGCGGCCTTCGCGCTCGCGTTGAGCCGGGACGGATCGCGACTTTATCTTCAGGGAGAAAGTTGGCACAACACGACAAC
>JBEEGX010000126.1:0-13758 GCA_041167105.1 Verrucomicrobiota bacterium | reverse complement strand
ATCGCAGTGGCCGAAACGCGAGTCTTTGAAATCGCTTTGGAAAGTGTAGGTCGGTTCGGTGTCGAATAGATCGGTCGAATTTTCCTGCTCGTCCTTGTCCTGCGCCTGCGCTTGCCGCAACTGCGATTCCTCGCCGGCGACTGCGGCGAGAGTCATTGCGAATGAGGCGGCGAAGACGGCGAGAAGGTTTTTGCTCATGATGATTAAGGCAATCCGGCCAAGACTGAATCGAGCGTGGGCACTGTCTGCGGATGTAGCGGAGTTCGTGCCGCCGAGCAAGCCGAGATGCGATTGTCGATCTTGCAGGGCGTTCCCCGACACGGCACGCCAACGGCTTTGAAGTCGGCTTGCGTTCGCGAAAAACGGATTTAGGTTCGCGGTCCCAATCCCAAATGACCCCCCAGTCAACCCCCGAAATTCTCGCGCTGGCGAACCCGTTCGGCACCACCGACACGCAGATCGCGTCGTGGTTCCACGCGCATCTCACGCCGGCTTTTGTCGCGATCCTGCGCGTGCTTTGCGAACCGGGCGCGAGCGAGTTCATCGCGATCGTGCTGACATGTCTGGTCGCGGTCTTCCTTTGGAAACGCCAATGGCCATCGCTCATTACGCTCGTGATCGCTGTGCCGGGCGGGATGTTGCTCAACGAGCTGGTGAAAATTTTGGTACATCGACAACGTCCATTCGTGGACGGTCCATTTGTTGATTGGGCCGGCTACAGTTTTGCCAGCGGTCATACGATCGGGGCGACGCTGCTTTGGGGACAACTCCTGCTCTTCGCTCTGCCGCTGATTCGCTCGCGCCGCGTGCGCCGCGCGCTCATTTGCATCGCGGCTGTCATCGTTCTGCTCGTTGGCTTCAGCCGCATCGCGCTCGGCGCGCATTATTTCACTGATGTGGTAGCGGCGATGTTGTTCGGCTCCGGTTGGCTCGCGCTTTGTTCGACGGCGAGCAGATCATTTCGCCGCCGCACAACGCCGCTTGCAGTGGAAATCGTGAGCGAACTCGCGCCGGTCCCGGTAGCAGTCGAAGCGATTCCTAACGAGTAACGCGCCGGTCGCATTTGCCGTCGCCATGATGTTTGCGTTCCGTAGTCGCGCATCCACCTTGTCGATCTTGCATTGAAACAGGAGATGAGCGCGCGGGGAAAAATTCGCATCACCATTTACCTGCTCGGCCTTGCTGGAATTGCGCTCTTCACGTTGCTGCTTATCCGCGAAGGCGCCGGCAAAGTTCTCAACGCGTTCGTCACGCCGGAGTGGGTCATCGCCGGCATCGCCGCGTATCATTTCATTCCCATTTTCCTCGACGCGATCGCGTGGTGGGTGCTGTTTCCAAAACCCGAGCGACCGCCGCTGCTCCAACTTTTTTGGATGCGCTGGATCGGCGAATCGATCAGCACGCTTATTCCTTCGGCTGCGGTCGGGGGTGATATTGTGCGCGCGCGCCTCGCCTCGATGCACGGCGTCTCGTTAGCCACTGCTGCCGGCACGGTGATTGTCGATCTTACACTGGGCATTTTTGTTCAGGCGGCATTTACCATCGTCGGTTTAATGCTGCTCGTGCGCACGACCGGCCAAACAAGTTTTGTCGGCCCGACATTGTTCGGCATCGTCATCGCGCTTGTCGCATTCGCCGGATTCTTTCTCGCGCAACGTTTCGGCATGTTTGGTTTCATCAGCCGTCTCATCTCGCGCATGGCGCGATCGTCCGAGTGGCAATCGCTCGTAGAAGGCGGACAAAAACTCGATGAAACCGTGCGCGCGCTTTATGCGCGCACGCGCGGACTGATCGGTTGCGCTCTCGCCACAATCATTTCACTCACGGTCGCGTCGGGCGAAGTGTGGATCGCGCTTCTGGCGATGGACTTGAACCCGTCATTTCTGCACGCATTCATTCTGCAAAGCATGGCCTACACGATTCGCTCGGCCGCGTTCGCCGTTCCGGGCGGCATCGGTGTGCAGGAAGGCGGCTATGTTTTTGTCGGGAGCCTTCTTGGGATTCCGGGCGACGCGGCTTTCGCTCTGTCTCTCGTCGCGCGCATGCGCGAGCTCGGCGTCGGCATTCCCGGTTTGCTTCTCTGGCAATTTGTCGAAGGCCGGCGCTTGTTCGGCCGACGCGCGCGCGCGACAGACGCGTAAAGCTCCGCTTGATTGAGCGCGCGGCGCAGTGATTTAAACCGGCGATCGATCGTCGTCCGCTTCGCGAAATTCGTCCGCACATTCCACCAGATCAACGCCATGCCGGTTGGGATAACCAGTCGCTTCCGCACGTTGCGCATAAGATCGACATCGTCATACGCGCGCAAAAACGCGAGGGCGAAAGGCAGCCAATGCCGGCTCGAAACGCGGCCGACCATGTCGAGCAGGAACACGAGCAGATCGTCCGCATGTCGCGCTTTTTGCGACCACGATTTCTCGTGCATCATTTCGAAATCGATCAGGCGCGCGCGATCGCTGCGCTCGTCGTAAATTACGTTCGGCATGGAGGCGTCGCCGTGCGACCAGCCACCGCGCAATTGCGGCATGTGCATCGCGTGCGCGCGCCGGTATTCGCGGCCGGCCGCGCGCAACATTCGCGGCGTCAGCGTGCCCTCGTTCATATGGTCCCACAAACTTTTGCCGGGTAACTTCGCCAGCTCGATCGTGCGCACGTCGACGATCCGCGCTTCGAATTTGTCGCCGTTGAGCATGTTGAAACATTTCGTTTCCCAATGCTGCCACTCGCGCACCTTGCTCACATAACGAATGCCGGTGCCGGCGAGCCGAAAATAAAAATTGATAAGGTCGGCCGCGCGTTCGCCGTAAAGATTTCGCCTCTTCACCACCACGCGGCGGCCGCGGCGCGTTCGCTCATTGAGCGAATTAATCTTGAGCGACTCCACGAATGATGTCGCGGTGTGCGACAACTTATCCGGAATGAGTCGATCGAAGATCGACAATGCGCTTGTGCTTCTGAGGTTCAACATCCCTTTTTCCCTGCGCGACGAATGTCGCGTTGATTTGTTCGAGTCGCGGATTGGACGAGCGTTCAATCGCAATTCATCAAAACGAAATCGTTTCGCCGATTTTCGGAACGCGCAGCGCGACTTTCACCTCGCGCTTTTTTAATTCGCGCTCGAATTCTTCCGGCGTGCCGGTCAATACCGGAAACGTCCCGTAATGTTGCGGCACCACTGTCGCGGGATTCACCGCCTTGACCGCATCGGCTGCGCGAATTGGCCCCATCGTGAAATGATCGCCCATGCACACGATCATGATGTCGATCTTATTGTAATCGCTCACCCGCGCCATGTCGGAGAAAAAACATGTGTCGCCCGTGTCGTAAATCGTCGGGCCGTTTTTGATTGAAATCACGAGGCCGGTCGGGTTGCCCGCGTAAACCGGAGGCGAATCGTCGTCCTTCTGCACGGCCGATCCATGCCACGCCGGCACGAAGCACACCCTGACATCACCATCGAGAACCGAAAGCTGCCCGCCCATGTGTCCGGTCGTATTCATGTCCGTTTGCTTCGCCGGATAACCGAGCACCGATTTCACCGCCACCGCGCAATCGAATGTGGAGACGAGCTTCGCGCCCGTGCGTTTGCCGATTTCGACGGCGTCGCCGACGTGATCGGAGTGGCCATGTGTAAGCAGGATTGCATCGACGCGCTTGAGCGACGCGAGCTCGTCCTTTCCTTTGTCGAAGCTCGGATTCGTCAGCCACGGATCGATCAGCAGAACATTGCCCGCGGGCGTGACGATTTTGAATGCGGCGTGTCCGTACCAGGTGAGTTGCGTAGCCATGCGTTGACGAAAGCGAAAACGATCTTGCAGGCAAGATCGACATCTACAAGATCGACAATGTGGACCACGCCATCGCGCACATTGCCGCCAGTCATCCGCGCATGGCCGAGCTGATCGCGCGCTCGCGCCGCTTCGACATCACCCCTTCACTTTCCGTTAGGCCATTCGATGCGCTCGCCGAATCGATCGCGTATCAACAACTCAGCGGCAAAGCCGCCGCTACGATTTGGGGACGGGTGCGCGCGTTATTTCCCAAACGAAAATATCTCGATCCGAAAGCGATCTTGAAAATGTCCGACGCAAAACTTCGCGCCGCTGGATTGTCGCGCAACAAAGTCGCCGCGCTCAAAGATCTCGCTGCCAAAACGATCGACGGCACGGTGCCGACCGCGCGTGCACTCGCGAAGATGAGCGACGAAGAAATCATCGAGCGGCTCGTTCAAGTGCGCGGCATCGGCCGGTGGACGGTGGAGATGTTGTTGCTTTTCGATCTCGCTCGGCCGGATGTCTGGCCGATTCACGATTACGGAGTGCAGAAAGGTCTCGCGAAAACTTTTCGCAAACGGAAACTGCCGACGCCGAAACAAATGCTGAAGCTCGGCAAAAAATTCGCGCCCTATCGCTCGGTCGCAGCCTGGTATTTCTGGCGTGCGCTCGATGCACCGGAGAAGGTCAATCGCTTCGATTGACTTCGCCGCGCTCACTAACTAAAACGCGAGGCATGGCTACCATTCACGTAAATCGCGCCGGCACGAGTCTGGGAACATTTTCCGAAGATGAAATCCGCGAAGGTCTACGCAGCGGTCGCTTCGCCGCGACCGATCTCGCCTGGCGCGAAGGAATGGGAAGCTGGCAACCGCTTTCCGCTTTCGCTGAATTTGCAACGGAAACGCCGACCGCCCCACCGACTCCGCCGCTTGGCACGCATACAACGCCACCGCCGGCGGTTGGATCGACATCTACTCTTCCGACCGAAGCGCGCACTGGTCTGCCATGGGAACATCGTGAGTCGCGCGGCTTCGTTAACGCATTCATCGAAACGCTCGTAATGGTCCTGACGAAACCGTCGCAAGCGTTCACAATCATGCGCACACAAGGCGGCCTGAGCGGCCCGCTGCTTTTCGCCGCCATCGGCGGCGGCATCGGCGTCATCATTTGGTTCGTCTTCGCGCTCTCCCTCACGTCGGTCGGCGTGTTTGCGCATCGCGAAGACGCGTTCGGTTCAATGCTCGGAATGAGCGCAAATATTTTCATGTTCTTCTGCCGCTTGCTCGGCATCGTGGTCGCGCCATTTGTCTTCGCCGGTCTCGTTCATCTCTCATTGATGTTGATCGGCGGCGCGAAACAAACTTTCGAAACGACGTTCCGCGTTATCGCATTCACCCAGGGCGCGACTGCTCCGCTCCAAGTCATGCCCTGCTGTGGCGGACTCATCGCTGCGGTCTGGTGCATCGTCGCGAATTGCGTCGGCATCGCGCGCGCGCACGACATCGACACGCCGAAAGCGACTCTCGCCGTCTTCCTGCCGCTGATCGTTTGCTGCGGAGGCGGCTTTCTTATTCTCGCCATGTTTGGCGGTCTCGCCGCATTAAGCAACCACGACTGGAGCCACTGACATGCGCGCAGTCGCGCGTCCACTCGCTCCGGGTGAGCTCGATTACGAGCTGATTTTTCTTTGCGCGTCGTTAGGCGGATTCGCCGCCGCCGCTGCGTGGTTCCTGTTGAAACTGCCGTGGCCGATCTGTTTATTTCACGCTGTCACCGGTCATCCATGTCTCACCTGCGGCGCGACGCGATCGGCCATCGCGTTGTTTCACGGACAATTCTTGGCCGCATGGAAATGGAATCCGCTCGCCTTCGCGACCTATTGCACGATGTCGATCTTCGATGTGTATGCGCTGAGCGTCGTCGTTAGTCGCGGACGACGGTTGCGTTTTGTGCTGGCGCCCGGCGAGAAATTTTTCCTGCGTATATCCGTCGGTGCGCTCTTGCTCGCGAACTGGACATACGTGTTGATCACGAATCCTTCAGTGTAATCGGCCGACATCATCGTCCGGCGCGCTGCGATGCGAATTGATGAACGCAGTCGGATCAATCCACCCGCGCGTGTCCTGCCGATAACCGGGCCCGATGAATGGCGTGATGAACTCGCGCATTTCAAAATGAAGATGCGCTAGGTATCGGCCGTTGCCCGTCCCGATGGTTGCGATCTGTTTCCCGCGCCGCACCTCATCGCCGTCATGCACGAGCATCGTTTCGCAATGTCCGTAGTACGATTGCACGAATTTGCGTTCGCCGTTGTCGAGGTACGCGTGCAACACAATGATCACATTGCCCCAACCGGGGCCACCGCCCCGCGCGAGCATCACGTGTCCATCGGCGACGCAATAAATCGGATCGCCGAGATCGCTGTTCTCGCCGCCAATTCCATTCAGGTCGTCGCCGAGATGTTTGTTCTCGGTGAAACGCTGCGCGTTGTAAGCGAGCGCGCCGTTCTCGTTGCCTAACGGAAAATCGAAACGCGTCGCCGTCGGCAACGATGCGAGGTCAAAGGGCGAGGGGATTTGGAATGCAAGATCGACATGTTCCGGCCGCATTAATTCCGGACCCAGCCGCCATGCAATCGTCGCGACAAACGACAGCACAAACGCGAGCAAGATCGACAACGTGACAACGAGCCGGCGCGAACGTAACCTCGGCGCATGCGCATTCTCGTCACCGGCGGCGCTGGATTCATCGGCTCGCATCTGGCCGAGAGATTACTCGCGGATGGGCACGACGTCGCCATTCTCGACGACTTCAACGATTTCTACGATCCGCAGATCAAACGCGAAAACATCGACAAATTTTCGGACAGCGTTGCAGTTCACCATGTCGATCTTCGCGATGATGCGGCGGTGCGGAATTTATTCCACCGCGAAAAATACGAAACCATTTTTCATCTCGCCGCACGGGCTGGTGTGCGTCCGTCCATTCACCATCCCCAGTTATATTTCGATGCAAATGTAAACGGCACTCTGCATCTGCTCGAAGCCGCGCGCGCCACCGGCACCGCGCGAATCATCTTTGCGTCGAGCTCTTCGGTTTATGGCATCTGCAAAGAAGTGCCGTTCCGCGAGGATTTTCATCTCACGCAAACGATCAGTCCGTACGCGGCGACGAAAATCGCCGGCGAATTTCTTTGTTCGACCTACTCGCATCTTTACGACATGCGCATCATCGCGCTGCGTTACTTTACTGTTTACGGCCCCCGCCAGCGTCCCGACCTCGCGATTCATCAATTCACGCGCAAGATCGACAACGGCGAACCGATCCAGCAATTCGGCGACGGCACGACGCGGCGCGATTACACGTATAGCGACGACATCATCCAAGGCACAATGGCGGCGCTGAATTATGACGGGCCGATGTTCGACATCTTCAATCTTGGCGAAAGCGAAACAATCGAGCTCGGCGAATTGATTGCGCGCATCGAGCAGTTGTTAGGCAAAAAAGCGAAGATAAATCGGTTGCCGGAACAGCCGGGCGATGTGCCGTTGACCTGCGCGGATATTTCAAAAGCGCGAAAACTGCTCGGTTATAATCCGACGACAAAGCTGAGCGAAGGCCTGCCGAAGTTCATCGAATGGTTTCGCGAATCGCGGGCCAGCGTCGCGAAAAGGTAGATGTCGATCTTGCAATTGCCGTTCGATCAACGCGCGTGTTTCATCGCGGGTCAGGCGAAGTCGGGAACGACATTGCTCGCATCGTTGCTCGATGGTCATCCCGAGTTGCTCGTGTTTCCGCAGGAGACTGCGTACTTCCCGACGGTGCTCACGAAATATCGCGACGCCGATCGTCGCACCCAGTTCGAGTATCTCACGCAGCAATCGTTCGCTCGGATTTTGTTCAGCGGCGAGCCGCGCTGGCGCGAACACACCTACGAGAATTTCCCGCAGCAGAAATTTTTGGAAACGTTCGAGCGCGCCGCGTTCGATCCGCAAAATTCCAATCGCGACCTGCTCGCGTTGTTGATGGAATCGTACGCGCGCACAATCAAAGTCCCGACCGACCGGATCAAACGCTGGATTGAAAAAACGCCGGCGAACCGCAATTGCACGATGTCGATCTTCGAAAGATTTCCAGAAGCGAAACTGCTGGTCACGCTGCGCGACCCGCGCGCCATTCTCGCCGCCCAAATCGCGCTCGAAAAAACGCGGCAGCGCGGCACGTTCTCGGCCTACCACGTCATCGCGCACTGGCGCGTCGCCGCGGATTTGGCGCGGCTGATTAACGCCGGCGAGCGGCAAGGCTTCGTTGTCGCGTACGAGGAACTCGTGCGCGAACCGGCGGCGATGATGCGACGCGTTTGCGATTACCTCGAAATCAATTTCGATCCCGACATCGTCCTGATCCCGACCAAAGTCGGCCAGCCCTGGTCGGGCAACTCCGCCGCGAGCGTGAGTTTCTCACGAATTAACGCCGAGCCGGTTACCCGCTGGGAACGCGAGCTGACCAAGGAGGAAATCGGCTGGGTCGAATGGCATTGCGCCGATCTCATGCCGGCGTTCGGCTATGCGCCGCGACTGGGGAGGCGTTCGCTCGCGCAGTGGGCAAAACCGATCCGCGGTGAGCGTGCGAAGGAATACCTCAAAAGCCGCGCGTATTCGCTTTTGCGCCGCTAAGATCGACATCGTCTGCCTGGGAAATGGCAGGTTGCAAACGGTGCCGGTCTCGCCGATAATCCCGCCGGTTGTCGGGAATCTTTATCGGATTCCATCCGCTTCAAACGACGATTCAGCTTCTGAAATTATGATGCCGATTTTCGCATCTTCACTGCTTCGTTTGAACGCTTGCGTTTCGAGATTTTCCCGACTGATCACGACGGAGTTTCCGTCGGCGCCGCCGAATGCTGGCAACTTAGATTTGCTTGAATGGGTCCTTCGGGACCGGCGCGCCGCGGACCGTGCATGCTCGCATGCGCTCCGTCCATTGCACAATTCGGATAACACGAAACATCAACATGAACTCGCAACATTCCGGGAGACGCCAGCGCCGTACGCGCGGCGGCTCCCGACACCGGAGCAATCGCGGACAACGGCCACAGCCATCGACCGCGCGCGCTCCGAAAAAAACATTCTGGCAAAAGCTCGCCGCTTTTTTCACTGGCAACGGCGACGCCCGCAAACCGGCGACCGCTTCCCGCAACGGCTCGCATTCACCAACACAACAACAACAGCAGCACGACCGCGAACCGCGGCCGCAACGTAAACCCGAGCCGGTCGAAGTAAGCTCGCCGCGACTTTACGTCGGCAATCTGTCCTTCGACGCGACCGAGAGCGATCTCTTCGAGCTCTTCAACGGCGTCGGCCATGTGCAGAACGCCGAGGTCGTGAGCTATCGCCACAACCAGCGCTCGAAAGGATTCGCCTTCGTGCAAATGCAAACCGTCGACGAAGCCAAACGCGCCGTCGCGGAATTGCACGACAAGGAATTTCTCGGCCGCAAGCTCGTGGTCAGCGGCGCGAAAACGAGCGAACACGTCCCGCACGAGTAAGATCGACAAGGACAAGATCGACATCTTCAACCGGGAGACGAAGCGAAAGCGCGTCTCCCGGTTTTTGTTTTAATGCGCGACGTCTTCTTCATCGTCGGTCCCACGGCTACCGGAAAATCCGAGATCGCCGCCGACGTCGCGCGCGAAATCGGTGCGGAGATCGTGAACGCGGATGCGTTTCAAATTTACGAAGGCTTTGAGGTCCTGAGCGCGAAGCCGGACAAAGACACGCGGGCGAAAGCTCCGCATCATCTCGTCGGTACGATGTCGATCTTGCAGGAGATGAACGCGGACAAATTCCGGCGCGCGGCGTCGCAGGCGATTGAGGAAATACATTCGCGGAGCAAACGCGCGATCGTCAGTGGCGGTAGCGGGCTTTATATCAAAGCGCTCACGCATGGCCTAACGAGCGACTGGAAGAAGGTCGATGTCGATTTTGCCGGCGTTTTTGTTTTTCGTGACCGCGATGAGCTTTATGCGCGGATCGAGCGCCGGGTCGCGGCGATGTTTGAACGCGGCGCCGTCGAGGAAGTTCGAACTACAGCAGAGATGAGCGGGACAGCTTCGAAAATGATCGGCGTGCGCGAGATTCGCGATCACCTCGAAGGGAAGATGTCGATCTTGCAGTGCGTGGCGAAGATTCAGCAGAACACGCGCAATTACGCGAAGCGGCAATTGACCTGGTTCCGCAATCAAACTAATTTCGAATCGCTGAACTTATCGCTACTTAGTCACGGCGAAGCCGTGAAGGGAATCTCCGAGCGCGCACGTCGCGCGTTCGCGGAGCAGGGATGATCGAGACGCGTCCGCAGAAAAATCACGAGCGCGCGGTTCTCGTTGGGCTGGAGCAGGCCGGCGTTTCGAAATGGGACCTGCAGGATTCGCTGGACGAATTGCGGGAGCTGGCGAACTCGGCCGGCGCGGAAGTGGTCGAGACCGTGACGCAGAAACTGCAGAAGCCGACGGCGCCTTATTACATCGGCAAAGGCAAAGCCGAGTTGATTAAAGACTCACTGCAAGATCGACATATTACTTCGATCATCTTCGACGATGAGCTTTCGCCGGCGCAGGGACGCAATCTGGAAAATCTTCTCGCGAGAAAGGTGCTCGATCGCACGCAACTCATTCTCGACATTTTCGCGCAACGCGCGCGCAGCCGCGAAGGCCGTTTGCAGATCGAATTGGCGCAACTGCAATATCTGCTGCCGCGCCTAACGAGAATGTGGCATCACTTGTCGCGCCAGACCGGCGGCATCGGTACGCGCGGTCCGGGCGAAACGCAATTGGAAGTCGATCGGCGTCGCGTGCAGGAACGCATCGGTCGTTTGGAGCGCGAGCTCGAGTCGGTGCGCAAGACGCGCGCGGTGCAGCGCGAAGGACGCAAGCGACATCAATGGCCGGTCGCTTCCGTGATTGGCTATACGAATGCCGGTAAATCGACGCTGCTGAATTTGCTCACCGGCGCGGATCTTGTGGCGGAGAACAGATTATTCGCCACGCTCGATCCGACAACGCGCAGCTTCAATTTGCCTAACAAGCAGCGCTTGTTGTTGACCGATACCGTCGGATTTTTGAGGAAACTGCCGCACACGTTGATCGAAAGTTTTAAAGCGACGCTCGAGGAAGTGCACGAGGCCGACCTGCTCATTCACGTTGTCGATCTTTCGCACGCGCGCGTGGATGAGCAGATGGAAGCGGTTGATAACGTGGTGAAGGAACTCGACGCGTTCGGCAAACAAACGCTGATTGTCTTCAACAAGATCGACAAGGTAGAGAACCGCGAAATTGTCGACGCTTATGTGAAACGTTTTCCGGGCAGCGTCGCGATCTCGGCGAAAACGGGCGAGGGCGTCGCATCGTTGGTCCAAACATTGCAGGACGCGCTCGGCGCGTGGCGACTGCGCTCGAAATTTTGCATTCCGTCGAAGGAATCGGCTTTAATCGCCGAGATTCATCGTGTCGGTCACGTGCTCGAATTGCGTTACGAGGGCGAGGAGGCGAGCATCGTCGCGCACGTGCCGCCGGAGCTCGCGCGGAAACTGGCGCCGTTTGCAGCGCAGATGTAATCGGCAGGCGCATCATTTATTCGACATCGTGGCGGCGTGTGGTATAACTGCGCCCCCAATTCAGCCTCCCCCTAGTTTGTTTCACTCGCCTTTCTCTCTCACCGCCGTGTTTGGCCGCAGGTGCGTTCTTGCATCAGCATTGTGCATTATACTGACGCTGTTATTTGCGCCGTCGGCTTCAGCGAGAAAGAAAAAGAAAGTTTTGCCGACGCTCACCGTCTCGGTGTCGCCGAGCAGCGTGAATGAAGGCGACGTCGCGACGTATACGATTAGTGCTTCGAAAATGTCGAAGCAGACGCTAGTGGTGAATTATGCGATGAGCGGCACGGCTGGCGGCGGAAGCGATTACACGCTTAGTGGCGGCACGGCTCGGGCGACATTGCCGGCCGGGCAAACATCGATAACCGTTACGATGAACGCGCTTGGTGACGGCATTTCCCCGGAGCCTAACGAATCCGCGACCATGACGTTGCTGACCGGCAGCGGATACAAAGTCGGGACCGGGACGAAAGCGCCCGCAGCGACGGCGACGATTGTCGATCTTGCGCCGCCTGGCGCGCCGGTAGCAAATGCGGCGACGAATGTTAGCGGCACCGGATTTACGGCCAATTGGAATGCGGTGAGCAACGCGAACGGCTATCGGCTGGATGTCGCAACTGACAACGCGTTCACGAATTTCGTTCCCGGCTATCAAGATGTCGATCTTGGCGTTGTCCTCTCGACGGACGCGACAGCGCTGGATACGGAGACGAATTATTTCTACCGGGTGCGCGCGTACAACGCTGGCGGCGCAAGCGCGAATTCAAACGCAGTCACGGTCATGACCGCGCCGGCGAGCGGATATTTTCTGCCGCTGCGCGGTTTGTACACGCAAATCGAGCGACGCGGGTGGGCGAGTGAGTACTGGAGCGGGCAGTTGATACAAGATTTCAATGATTACGACGACGTCGTCGGGCATACGCGAGCTGAGGAAGCATCATTACAGCTCGATAAGATGCGCGAGATGGGCGTAAACCTGATTACGTTCGAACTACGCAGCGCCGATATCGACATCGATCCTACGGGGTATCATCCGCCGAATTGCAACATGCCGCCGGCGCTAGGCCTGCAATGGCCGCAACCGACCGCGAACGAACTCACCAACATGGTCGCGTTTCTCGATCTTGTGAACAGCAAGGGAATGAAGGTGTGGCTGCGCCTGGTGAACAATCACATGGAAGAACAGCCGCCGACGAACGCGCAGACGTGGCTCGGCGCGATCCTGAACGCGATCAAAAATCATCCGGCAATCGATTTGATTTTGTTCGAAGGCGACCGACATGTCGATCTTAGCGGTAATTGCGGCATTCCGGCGGAGCCGCCGTTGTGGTTAGGCGCGAGTTCATATGCCGGTACCTACGTGCAGTGGGCGATCGGTTACGCGATGGGGCTGGGCTGGCCGGCGCGCGAGCTCTCGGCCGAATGCGTGACTGGCGATTACTTCACGCTCAGCGAAGCGCCGGCGGGTCCTGACGCGACCGACAATCATTTGTGGAATCCGGTGCTCGTGGAGAAGCAGATCTTCGATGCGCTCAACATTCCAAATACGGAGCGCACGTATGCGTTGTCCTTTTACGAACACCACAAATGCGCCACCGTGCCGGGCGCGACCGGTTCGGTCACGCTCACCTCAGTCGCGGATATGCACCTGCGCGAGAGTAATCCAGATAACAACGCCGGCGGAAATACGGCATTCGCCTCCGGCACAAATCTCGCAGGCAAACGAAGTCGTGGTGTGGTCAGGTTCGACCTCGCGTCGATTCCTGCGAATGCCTCGGTCCAGACCGTCACCGTCGCGCTTACCTGCACACAGGTCCCGGCGGCCGCAGCCGATTCTACTTTTGATCTGCGGCGCGTCGTCGTTGATTGGGGCGAAGGCACTGGGACGAGCGGCAATGACGCTGGACGAGCCGCGATCACCGGGGAAACGACTTGGAACAATCGTTTTCATCCGTCCATTCCGTGGAGCATTCCCGGCGCAGCTGCGCCAACGGATTTTTCCAGCACCGTGAGCGCGTCAAAGTTTGTGCAAAATACTGGAGTGTACATTCTGAGTTCGACGGCTGCTCTGGTCGCGGACATTCAGCAGTGGTTGGCCGATCCTTCAACTAACTTCGGCTGGATCGTGATGTCGGAGGCAGAGAGCACAGCGGGAACGCATCGCCTTTTTGGCTCGCGTGAAAATCCGACTGCCACTGCGCGGCCGACTCTTTCGGTGCGTTACATCACTTCAGAACCAGGCACGTGCACGGATGAAGACCCCCACACGTGGGCGGATGAAACATTGCGTCAGTACGTTTTCGGTGTGATCGGCTCGCACAATGGCGCG
>JBEEGX010000125.1:0-3735 GCA_041167105.1 Verrucomicrobiota bacterium | reverse complement strand
AAAGTTCAGGGCGTAAATCTCTCGTTCCTTCGCGTCACCGCGCTCTTCTTCATCGGCATGTTTTACAATCAATTCCTTCCCGGCGGCACCGGCGGCGATATCGTTAAAAGTTATCTCCTGCTTAAGGAAACCGAGCGCAAAGCCGGCGCGCTGCTCGCAGTCATTTTCGATCGACTTATCGGACTCGTCGCGCTCGTGACCATCACCTGCGTGCTCACGAGCATGCGTTTTCACTGGCTCGCGCAAACACCGCAGACGCGCGGTTTCCTCTGGTTTCTTCTCATCGCGCTCGGCAGCTCACTACTCGCGCTTTTCACTTCATTCATCATCAGCGGATTCAACCTCGCGAATCGTCTTCCGGAAAAATTTCCCGGCCGCGACAAAATCATCGAGGTCTCCATCGCGTATCATCTTTACGCGCGGCACTGGCGCACGACCCTGGCTGCATTCGCCGCATCGGTCGTCGCCCATCTCGCCACCTTCGCCACCTTCCTTTTCGTGGCCTATGCGCTGCGCGCGAATGTTGGCCTGGTCGATTTTTTCGCGGTCATGCCGATCGAGCGCACCATCTCGTCATTGCCGATTAGTTTCGGGGGCGCGGGTTGGCGCGAAATTGTTTTGCAAATCATGCTCACGAGTTTGTGCGGCGTTCCCGCCGGCGTCGCCAATCTCATCGGCTCGTTAGGCTTCGTCGTCATTTTGATTTGCTCCGCGCCCGGCGGTCTCGTTTACCTGCTCTATCGACCAAGCGGCGCTCCTCGCCCCGTGCGCATGCGCGAGATGCAACGCGAAGTCGCCACGCTTGAACATGAAATCGGCGAAGCGGACTAAGCGTCGCGCAAGATCGACATCGTCATCTGCGCGGCCATTCGTGATCGCGACTTTCGCGATGACGATGGACGGCAAAATCACCACGCGAAATTTTTCGCCGGTCGATTTCACTTCGCGCGAAGACAAAGCACATCTTATCCGGCAACGTTCGTTAGGCGACGCCGTCTTGATCGGCCACAGCACGTTGAGACAGGATAACGTGCGCCTCGGCATTCCGCGGGAAGAGCTGCGCGATGCGCGGGTAAAGCGCGGCCAATCGCCCTATCCGCTGCGCGTCGTCCTTTCGAATGAAGGCAAGATCGACAATCGTCTTAACATTTTCCAAACCGATTTCGCGCCCATCGTTATCTTCTCGACCAAACGCATGCCGCAAAAAACGCGCGACGCGTTGCGCGAGAAAGCAAAACTACATCTCAGTGGGACCGACGATGTCGATCTTGCGCAGATGCTGCGAACATTGCGCAACGAGTATCGCGTTCGCACCGTCGCCTGCGAAGGCGGTCCGACTTTGTTCCGCGCGTTGCTCGAGCGCGGCCTCGTCGATCAACTCAATCTCACCATCGCGCCTTATCTCTTCGGTGGAAAAGACGCGCCCACGCTTACCGGCTTGAGCAAAAACTTCCTGCCGAAATCCGTGCGCTGCCGTTTGATCGACATGCGCGTCGTCGACCATGAATGCTTTTTGACCTACCGAATTCGCAACTGAAATGCATAAAGTGAATTCAATCATCATGCGCGCGCCGAAGATGTCGATCTTCGAGACGGCGGCGAATCTCGAGTTGTGGCCGAAGATTTTGCCGCATTACCGTTACGTGCATTATCTGACGCGCGGGCAAGATCGACATGTTGTCGTGATGGCGGCGACGCACGCGGGCATTCCGATTAAGTGGACATCGGAGGAAATCATCGACCGCGAACGCATGGAAGTCCGCTTCAATCATCTCAAAGCATTCACCAAAGGCATGCACGTGGTGTGGACATTCACCGATACGCCCGACGGTGTGCGCGTTGAGATCGTGCACGATCTTGATTTTCGAATACCGTTACTCGCGCCGATAGCCGACCCGATCATCGGCGACTTCTTCACCTACAATGTCGCGAACAAAACGCTGCGCTGCATGAAAGCCTACGTCGAATCAAAATGAAACGCCGCTCGGTCATCACCGGAATCGGACCGATCACTTGCATCGGCAAAGGCGTCGATGCTTTTTGGAATGGAATTCGCGCGGAGAAGAGCGGCATCACGCGCATCACCAGTTTCGATACGTCGATCTTCCATGCGCATTGCGGCGGCGAGATTGCCGATTGGAATCCGGACGAATTCTTTCCGCCGCATCGCTTGAAGCGGCTCGATCGTTATGCGCAATTCTCCGTCGCGTCGGCGAAAATGGCGCTGGATGACGCGCGCATCGAATACTCGCGCGAAAATCCGCAGCACCGCATCGGCGTCAGTTTCGGCACCGCGCTCGGCGGAGTTTGTCAGGCGGAAGATCAACACATTCGCTTTTTGAAAAAGGGAACGCGTGGCGTGAACCCGACATTGGCCCTGCAAGTATTCGGCGGCTCGGCGCACTCGAATATCGCGATCGAGTTCGGATTTCGCGGTGTGGGCACAACGAACTCGAATAGTTGCGCGAGCGGAACGGTGTCAGTCGGGGAGGCGCTGCGTTACATTCGCGATGATTTCGCGGACGTCGTGGTGGCCGGCGGAGCGGAAGCGCCGCTCGCGTCGTTGTCATTCGGCGCATTCGATCTGATCAAGACGATGAGTCGCTGGGAGGGCGATCCAGCTTTATCATGTCGTCCGTTTGATCGACAACGTGACGGTTTCGTCATGGGCGAAGGGGCTGCTTCGTTAGTCGTGGAGGAACTTGAGCACGCGCGCAAACGCGGCGCACGCATTTACGCAGAAGTGCTCGGCTACAGTTTGAATAACGACGCCTATCACATGACGTCGCCGCTGCCGAGCGGCGAGTCGTGCGCGCGTGCAATGCGCGAAGCGCTGGCCGACGCGCAACTTTCGCCTAACGATATCGATTACATCAACGCGCACGCCAGCTCGACCCAGCTCAACGATTCGACTGAGACGATGTCGATCAAGCAAGTCTTCGGCGAACAGATTGCGAAAATTCCGGTGAGCGGCACAAAAGGATTCTACTCACATCCGTTAGGCGCGACCGGCGCGATCGAGGCCGCGCTTTGCGCGCTCGCGTTAGATCGACAATGGATCCCGCCGACGATCAACTACGAACATGTCGATCTTGCCTGCGATCTCGACGTCGTCCCGAATCACGGCCGCGAAGCGGAGCTCAATTACATCATGAGTAATTCATTCGGCTTCGGCGGTATCAACGCGTGTGTGGTCCTCGGCCGCGTTGATAGATAGCAGAGCGTTAGGGCAAACCGCTACCTGATTTGGATTTGGTCGAAGCGATGTCGGCGCTGTTGAGCGACCCATCCGCGGTCACATCCTCGCGAAAATTCGACAAGTTCACCGAGATTCCCGATTGCGATTTGGTCTGCTCGATGTCGGTCGAATTCACGAGGCCATCGGCATTTGTATCGCCGCTAAGCACAGCTAGCGCGCCTGAAGCGGAATTTATGCTGCTTCCGTTGGCATCTGTCATATTCGTTAGAGTGACCCGTGTGATCTGGGCGTTGCTGACGCCGGTTAGATGAACGAGATATTCGTGCGGGTCGCTGCCGATAGCAGCATCCTCGACTTGGCCGGCTCCGTTTGTCACAGCGGCGTTTGCCACGTTCGTTAGGGGATTTGAGAAAGTGAAAACCATCGTGTGATCGCCGGTCGCGCCACTGCGGCAGTCGATTCCCGGCGCGCCGCTCAATGGAAGATCGACATCGAATGTGCCGGCGCTGCCGTGAAGTTTGGTCGATGCAGCACTC
>JBEEGX010000124.1:0-12633 GCA_041167105.1 Verrucomicrobiota bacterium | reverse complement strand
CGTCTGGAAATAATTCCCAAACGCCCGCTTCAGCGAAATGTTCGTAGGCGATTTCAAAGAAATTATCGCGGTCGAGTTCGCCTAACGATGGCGCCGCTTCCTTCAGCACAAGATCGACAAGTGCACGCCACGAATCTTTGTCGTCATTCTCGCGCGGGCCGTCGATCGCTTCCCGCGGCGGCGTTTGTTTCCACGCAGAATGAAATGCGCGATCGAGCTTCTCGGAGTCGAGATTCAATCCGAGTTCGCGACCGACGAGGGCGTAATGTTCTCCCACCGTCTTGGTGAGATAGATGAGCGTCCCAGCGGCATCGAAAAAAATCGCTTTGATCATGTCGCGATGTAACGATTGAACGATTGATGATTCCGGTCGAGCACAACGATCCGATCAACGCGCAAATCCTGGCCGTCTCCGAGGACAAAATCGCCGGCTTCGTGCGCGAGCCCTTCGAGGAAATCGCGCAGCGCTCAGGTGTAGATGTCGATCTTGTCATGACGCGCATCGCCGCCATGCTGCGCGCGGGAACGATCCGCCGCGTTCGACAGACTTTGTTGGCGACGAATCTCGCTGCGGGCGCGCTCGTCGCCTGGAAAGTTCCCGACGAGAAAATCGACGACGCGTTCGATTGGATGTTTCAACGCGATCCGTTTTCGGGCCACGTTGTTTTGCGATCGACCGACACCGCCAGCGCCGGGTCGGACTACAAATTGTGGACGACGCTGAAAGTGCCGCGCGGTTTTTCGAGGGAAGCGCATTGCGAATTGCTAATGAAGAAAACGGGCGCGGAACGTTTTCGATTGATGCCGGCGAAAGGGATTTTCACACTTGGTGTCGGGCACGTGCGACGCAAAACGGTTGAGCCGGGAGCGAAAGCGGATGAGCCCGCGAAGATGATCAAGGTCGAACATGTCGATCTTAGCGAAGCCGAGTGGAAAATCTTGCTCACGCTCAAACGCGAATTCGCGCCGGAAGAGATCGCGCCGAATCCGTGGCAGAAACGCGCGGACGAAGCGGGCGTGTCGTTAGATGAATTTTATCGCGTGGCGGAAGATTTATCCGCGCGCAAAATCATCGGCCGTTTCTCCACATTTCTCGAACACGTGAAGCCGTCGCAAACCGGCGTGCGCGTGACGCGATTTAACGCGCTCTTTCATTGGGCCATTCCGGCGGGGCGCGAAGTTGAAGCCGGTGGCGAAGTCGGGCGTCACGAGATCCTGACGCATTGTTATTGGCGCGAGGCGGGACCGGAATTCAAGAACGTAAACATCATGGCGGTCGCGCACGGCACCGAGAAAGCGCTGTTACTCGAGCACAAGGCCGCGATAGATCGACATCTTCATTCGTTAGGCTTTCCGATTGCATACACCAACGTTTTCTGGGGCGGCCGGAGCGAGATCAAGCCGAGCGAAATCGTGCCGCAGGTGTATCGCGATTGGTGGCGCGACATGACCGCCTCGTGAACGCGCTCATCGAACGACTTCGCGCCGGCACCGACCTGACGAACAACGAAATTCGTTACGCGGTCACGATGTTGCTCGCGGACAATGTCGCCGATGAAACAAAAGCAGAGTTCCTCACCGCGCTGCACAAGAAAGGCGAGAGTGCCGAGGAAGTTTTCGGTTTCGTGGAAGAACTGATGCAACGCGCGGTCGATCCGGAAATCGACGCGGCGAATGTGAATGGACCGATCATCGACGTCTGCGGCACAGGCGGTGATGGTCTCGATTTTTTCAATGTCTCGACCACGATCATGTTCGTGCTCGCGGCTGGTGGCGCGGTCGTGGTCAAGCATGGCAACCGCAGCGTGACGTCTCTCTCCGGCAGCGCCGATGTTCTGGAGTCGTTAGGTGTGCGCATTCAACTCGAGCCGCACGAGCTGCGCGAAATGGTGCGACGCCACGGCGTCGGTTTCGTGTTCGCGAGAAAATATCACCCGGCGTTTCGCGCGCTCGCACAGATGCGAGAAAAACTCGCACGCGAAAACAAGCGCAGCATTTTCAGTTTGCTCGGGCCGTTGCTAAATCCGGCGCGCCCGCCCCATCAACTCATCGGCGTTTACGCGCCGCAGTTGACCGGGATGTTCGCCGAAGTTTTGCGCCGGCTTGATCGTAAACGCGCGTGGGTCGTGCATGGCCTGGCCGACGGCACGAATGGAATGGATGACGTGTCGATCTGCGGAGCGACCACCGTGGCGGAATTGCGCGAAGGAAAAATCACGAGCGCGATTCTCGATACGCAGTGGCTCGGTCTGCAGCGTTGTCCGCTGGAGGAATTACGCGGCGGAAAAGCCGACGCGAACGCAAAGACGATCGTTGGAATCTTATCAGGCGAGATTAAGGACGCGAAACGCGAAATGACGATCGCGAACGCGGCGGCGGGTTTTGTTGTCGCGGGAATCGTTAACGAGATGCGGCACGGAATCGAATTTGCGCGCGAGCAAATCGATAGCGGACGCGCGCTGGAAAAACTTCAGGCGCTGCAGAATTTTCCAGGGTAGGGACGCCGCGCTGCGGCGTCCGGTCGGCGCAGCGCGCCGACCCTACCCAGACTTGCAAAATTTCTCGGCGTAACTGCGGTCGAGATTTCGCAGAAGCTCGCACGCAAGTAGATGTCGATCTTGCCGGACGCGGCGGATCATCGCGAGGGATGTCGCGCGTTCGCGCAGCTCCTCCGGGAAATCGCCCGGCGCGTGATTCACGTTCACGCCGATGCCGAGAATGGCGACGTGCGGTGCGCCCACTTGCGCGCGCATTTCCACGAGCACACCGGCGACTTTGCGTTCGCCGATATAAACGTCGTTAGGCATTTTCACCGTCGCATCACCGATGGTTTCCGCAATAACGCGCGCGGCCCATTCGCTGAGACGCGGTGAATCGCTGATGTCGATCTTCGGCCGCAAGAGAATCGAAAACCAAAGACCTTTATGCGAAGCCGATTCCCATTGATTGCCGCGTTGCCCGCGGCCGGCGGTTTGATGTTCCGCGAAAAGGCAAAGGCCTTCCGGCCAATCGCCGCCGGACATTTGGCTGACGACATCGTTAGTCGATTCGGTCTCGTCGACGACGATGACTTTGCAGCCAATGACAAATCCGCCGCGCAGTTTTTCGGCGCGAAGTCGATCACGCGCCCACATGCGTAATCTCGAGTGAGAAATCGACCGCGCGCGGTGAATGCGTGAGCGCGCCGATCGAAATGAAATCGACGCCGGTCGCCGCGATGACGCGAATGTTTTTCAGATTCACTCCGCCGCTCGCTTCCAGCTTCACGTTTTTGTCCTTCGCGAGCGCGACCGCTTCGCGCAACTGCGCGGGCCGCATATTATCGAGCAGGATAAGATCGACATCTGCATTTGCGAGGATCGCGCGCACCTGCCGCAAATTGTCGGCTTCGATTTCGATTTTCGCTTCCGGCCGTTCCGCACGAATGCGTTGAACAATTTCGCCAAGCGAATGAAAACCGCTGCAGATGAGATGATTGTCTTTCACCAAGACCATGTCGAACAAACCGAAGCGATGATTGCTGCCGCCGCCGGCCGCGACCGCCCCTTTTTCGAGCGCGCGCAAACCCGGCGTGGTCTTGCGCGTATCGAGAATGGTGACGTTCGGATTCGCCGCCGCATCGACGAATCGCTTCGTTAAAGTAGCGATGCCGGAAAGCCGCTGCAGAAAATTCAACGCGACGCGTTCCGCGGTAAGAATGCCGCGGGCGCGGCCGCGAATCTCCATCACGGTGTCGTTAGGTGAAACTTCCGATCCGTCCGCGCGCAACATGTCGATCTTGAGTTGAGCATCGACCCGGCGAAAAACTTCCGCGGCGGTAGTAACGCCGGCGACGATTGCCTTCTCTTGCGCGACGATTCGCGCGGAGGCTTCGAGATCCTCGGGAACGAAATTCGCGGTCGTGACATCACCCGCGCCGATGTCCTCGCGCAATGCGATGTCGATCGGGTCGAAGTCAGCGGCGCTCATAAACGCATTTGCCGCGCACGTATGTTTGCACCGTCGCCTGCGGTCCGCCGCGATAAACGCAAAGCGCGACCACGTCCTCGGCCGATAATTCCTCGAGCGATTGTCGATCTTTCGGATACGGCGCGATCGCGGCAAGATCGACAACGACGAGATCGGCTTCTTTTCCCGGATCGAGGCTCCCGATTTTGTCAGCTTTGCCGAGCGCCTTCGCGCCGCCGTGCGTGCCAAGATGCAGCGCTTCGTTAGGCCGCAACGCCCGCAGATTCGGTTCGTAGTTCGCGCGCGCCTTTTGCACATCGATGGCCGCGCGCATGACTTGCCACATGTTCAATTCCGGCCCGGCCGCAACATCGGAGCCGAGCCCGACGTTGATTCCAGCTTTCATGAGCTGGTCGAGTTTCATCAAACCGCTGCCGAGAAAAAAATTCGAAGTCGGACAATGCGCCACGCTCGATTGCGCGGCGGCGATGGCGGCGATCTCGCGCGAGTTCAGGTGAATGCAATGCCCGAGCACGGTCTTCGGCGTGAGCAGCCCGCATGTCTCATACACATGAGTGTAATCGCGCGCACCCATGAAAAGATGATGCACCTTCTCGATCTCCTCCTTGTTTTCGGCGAGGTGCGTTTGCAGATAGGCATTGAATCGGGTCGCCATCTCAGCCGCGCCGCGCATTAATTTTTCGGAACAGGTCACGGCAAATCGCGGACTGAAGGCGTACTCGAGCCGTCCGTTTTCCGCGCCATGCCATTTGCGGCAGAGCCTTTCGCTTTCGAGCAGTGAAACCGACACGACTTTGCGCGGCTGCAATTGTCCATACGAGCCGACGTCCATCATCATCTTGCCAAGAATCACGCGCAGGCCGCTCGCCTTCGCCGCTTCGAAGCCCACATCGCAACTGTCTTCGTAAATCGCCGCATACACCATCGCCGTGGTCGTGCCGTGCCGCGCCAGCTCGTGAAAAAATCGCGGAGCTTCCTCGCGCGCTTTCGGTCCGGTGAAATCGCGCTCAACCGGAAAAATATTTTCTCGCAACCACGGCAGCAGCTCGCTTTCGCCGCGTGCGACGGCCGGATATTGCGGCAGATGCGTGTGGCAATCGATCAGGCCGGGGAAAATCGCGACCGTGCCATGATCGGTCCATTGCAAATCCCGCGCGCGCTCCGACCTGCGCAGTTCGTCGAACTCGCCCACTTCGGCGATGCGGCCGTTCTCGATAATCAGGGCGCCGCGACGTTTGCTGCGCAAGGCCCCGAACTCCGGCGCATCGATGAGAAAGCCGCGAAGGCCGAGGAGCTGTCGTTCCATGCCGCGCCTATCAAATCACGGCCAGCGACTTTAGGACAAAAAAAAGATTCGGGCAGCGCACGCCAAGGAGAAACAACAAATACTGAAAAACGTGCAACCGCCCGAATCGCCTTAACCTGTTAAATTGGACAGCAGCCCTGGGTCGGCGTTCGAATTTTTTCTGGGAATTCCGAGAAATTTCCCATGTCGATCTTGCACCGCTCTAGAGGAGAACGCCTTGCGTTGGGTTCTGGCGCGCCGCTTCGTCCCGAATTTCCTGTAGGAGCGACTTAAACTCGCACTTTTCCAGCTGCGCGATGAGCGCCGGGTAATCGGGCTGGATGCGCAAATCGTCGATCGGCATCGGCAAATCGATGTCGCAATCGAGCGCGACCATCTTGCGGTTCTGCAGAATTTGATCGCGAGACGTCCGCAACTTCTCGCGCGTCTTCTCGGACTTCACCATGTCGATCTTAGCGAGAAGCTGGTCGAGTCCGCCGAATTCGGTGATCAATTTCGCCGCAGCTTTTCGTCCGATCCCCGCGCCCGGAATGTTATCGACCGAATCACCCGCGATCGCGAGCACGTCGCCGATTAATCCCGGCGCCACATCCCACTTCGCCACCACCTGTTCCTCGCCGAGCAACGCGAATCCATCCTTCGGCGACGCCAGATCAGTTTTGTTCGTGCTGTAAACTTTCACGCATGGCCCGACGAGCTGGAACAAATCTTTGTCATTGGTCGCGAGCACGACCTCCATGCCTTTGCGTTTGCACGCCGCCATCGCATAGCAGCCCATGACATCGTCCGCTTCCGTATTCGGCAGTGAAATATTTTTGAAGCCGATCAACGGCGTGAGCTTTCGGATAAAATCGAGCTGCGGCACCATCGGCAACGGCATCTCCTTGCGCGTCTCCTTGTACTTCGGCTGCAATTTCATCCGGTGCTCGGGCATTCCTTCATCCCAAAACACCGCGCCCAGGTCCGGCTGGAGATGTTTGATCATCAACCGCAGCGTTTTCGTGAAACCGAAAATCGCGTTCGTCGGTTCGCCTTTGGAATTCGACAGATTCGGGATGGCGAAGAACGAGCGGTAAACGTAGTAATGGCCGTCGACGAGCAGCAACTTCATGCGCGTGCTGGATTCTGGATGCGCGATGCGGGATGATCAAGACATGGCCGAGCAATGGTTCATCCGCGTCGAGGGCAAGGAATACGGGCCGGCCGATCTCGCGATGCTGGAAGAATGGAAAACCGAAGGCCGCGTTTTGCCGACGAACGACGCGCGAAATGAAGATGTCGATCTTTGGACGACGGCGGCGAAAATTCCCGGCTTGTTCGAAGCTGAGCCGCCGCCGGTGCAGGAGGAGCATCGCGAACCGGCCAAGCCGCCGGCTTCGTTAGGCCAAATTTTTGGACAGACGGTGCGGATTTATTTTCGCGGCTTCTTTCAATATCTTTGCCTCACATTGTTGATCGTCGCGCCGACGCTCTGCGCGCAATTCGCCGCACCCATCATCGACACCGCCCCAAATATCGATGTCGATCTTCGCAAGCTTGTGAGTTGGGCCTTCGCCTTTTGCATGTCCGTACTCGCGCTCGTGCTCTGGCCAATTTACGTCGCCGGAATTCAAATTCTCACTGCGCAGCTGGCCGGCGGCGATCGCATCAGTTTTCTAAAAGTGTTAAACGCGGCGGCGAGCTTTTGGCCGCGCGTCGCGTTCCTCACCATTTACGTCGCGCTCTGTTTCACTTTTTGGACGGTCGTGCCGGTCGGAATCATTTTCTCGCTCATCGTCGGCGCGCCATCGGTCTGGTCGATCTTCTTCGCCTTGCTCATCCTCGCCTTCCAGGTGTGGATGGTCGGCCGCCTGTTCGTGAACTTTATGTTCTGGCAGCAATTTGCCGTGCTCGAAGATCGCAGCATTGCCGAATCGTTAATCCGCAGTCGCGAGCTCGCGCGCAGCCGCCAGGATCTTCCATGGCACCGCCGGCCGCTTTGGCGCGGCGTGTTGATCGCATCGATCTGGATGGCGTTCGTCATGGCCGTCAACTGGCCGCTGCTCGCGCCGTACATCGACATGTTCTCGCGCGCGACCGATCCGCAAATTCTCCTACAGGAAATGCAGAAGCACGCGCAAACGATCGGCGCGCAAGGTGCCGGGCTCGCCGCGTGGTCGTTGCAAAAACTTCTGCAACCGCTGCTCGGCATCGCGTTCGTGCTACTTTATCTCGATAGCAAGATCGACATGTCACCGTGAACACGACCGCCGCGCCTAACTACAAGATCGGCAACGAGCGTCTCGTGAAAGTGACGGAGAGCGCCGCGCGAAAATTAATTTCGTTGCTCGACAAACAAGGACGGTCGCAGGGCGCGCTACGCGTCGCCGTCATCGGTGGCGGTTGCTCCGGCCTGCAATACAAAATGGATCTCGTCGATGGCCCGGCCAATCGCGACATCATGGTGCCGAGCGCGGGCGTGCGTGTAGTGGTCGATCCAAAAAGCGCGCTCTTCGTTAGCGGCTCGGTCCTCGATTACAGCGACGATCTGCAAAAAGGCGGTTTCAAAGTCACGAACCCGAACGCGGTCGCGCATTGCTCGTGCGGCGAAAGCTTCGCGGCATGATCGATTACTTCGCGCTGCTCGATCAACCAAGAAAACCGTGGCTCGATCTCGATGCGCTCAAGGAAAAATATCACGCGCTCGCGCGGCAGAATCAGCCGGATGAAAAACTGAATGAAGCTTATCGCGTGTTGAGCGATCCGAAATTGCGGCTGGAACATTTACTGAAAGCGGAGCCGGTCGCGAATCAAAACGTGCCGGACCACCTTGTCGATCTTTTCATGGAGATCGCGCCGGTGTTGAACAAGATCGACAAGAACGATGCTGCGCTCGTGGACGAACTTTTCGCGCGGGTGACTCAGCGATACGATGAGACGCTCGACGCATTGCGCGCGGCCGACGCGCATTGGCCGCAGAATCGCGCCGAGATTCAACTGATTCATCGGCAGCTCGTTTATCTCACGCGCTGGCGCGATTTACTGCAAGAACATGGCTTGCAATTGTCGATCTAACGGAATGTTCATTTGAACTTGCACCGCCGCGATTCGTCTGCCATGCTGCGTTCGTGTTAACGCACCGGCAAAAGAGCATCCTCGATTTCATCCAGAGCGAACAGCGCGAGAAAGGTCTCACGCCGAGCACGCGCGAAATCCAGAAGCATTTTCGTTTCGCCAGTCAGACGTCGGTCATGCAATACATCGCCGCGCTCGAACGCAAAGGCTTCCTCGATCGTCATGCCCGCAAAGCGCGCGCGCTCATCACGCCGGTGCAGAAGGTGCGCATCAACGACATTCCGATTTTCGGACAAATTCCCGCGGGCATGTCGACGTTGACCGACCAGAGCATCGAAGGCCATGTCTCTCTCGACGCGCGGTCGGTTAACGCTTCGAAAAACGCGGACACGTTCGCGCTGCGCGTGCGCGGCGATTCCATGATCGACGCGCACATTCTCGACGGCGACGTCGTGATTCTCGAAAATCGCAAGGACGTGCATAACGGCGACATCGTCGCGGCGTTAATCGATGGCGAGACGACTTTGAAACGATACGTGGTCGATCATGGCCGGCCGTATTTGAAAGCGGAGAACGCGGCCTATCCCGACCTTATTCCGGCGCGCGAGTTGTTGATCCAGGGCGTGATGGTGTCGCTCGTGCGCAAACACGTAAACGCGCGGAAGCGCCGCTAATGTTCAGTTGAACATGACGAAGCATCGTGCCATCATCTCTGCGTGCCTGCGCGAGATAAGATTGTCGATCTTAAGAGGCTCCTCGCCGAGCGCTTTCCGCCCGCGCCGGCATCGCGCACGGCTCGTTTACGAACAGGGCTGGCTTTTCTCGACGACGCAATTGAAGGCGGCTTCCCGCAAGGCGCGATCACCGAAATCATCAGCCCGCACCTGAGCGCGGGCAGCGCGACATTCGTGGGCGCGCTCATCGCCGCCGCGCAGCGCGATTCCTATTTCGTCGCGCTGATCGACGGCCGCGATTCGTTTTCGCCCGATTCGTTAACGAACGATTGCCTGCGCCATGTGCTTTGGGTGCGCTGCACCAAAGCGAGCGAGGCGATCAAAGCGGCCGATCTGCTTTTGCGCGACGGAAACCTTCCGCTGGTGATTGTCGATCTTGTGCTGAACGCGGCGGATGAGCTGCGCAAAATTCCGCAGCCGAGTTGGTATCGGTTGCAGCGATTGGTCGAATCGACTTCCAGTGCGTTTGTCGTCTTCGACCGGCAAAGCATGGTCGCGAGCGCGCAGCTCAAGCTTGTTCTGAACAACACGTGGACGCTTGCCGATTTGGAACGCGACGCAATCTCACGGCTACGGATCGACATTCGCCGATCTCATGCAAGATCGACAATTACTCATGCGGAGGCACAGGTGGGTTGATGTTCGCGACCATTTATCTCCCTAATTTTTATTTGCAGGCGGCGCTGCGACATCAACCCGAGCTGCGCGACCAAGCCGCCGCGCTCATTGAAGAGCAGGAAAAGAAACCGCTTATCATTCAATTGAATCGCGCCGCCGAATCCACCGGCGTGCGCAAAGGTATGACGCCGAGCCAGGCGCTGGCGCGTTATTTACAAGTCGTGATCAAGGCGCGATCGCGGCCTAACGAACGCGCGATCGGCGATCTTTTGCTGCAGCACGCGTTTAGTTTGAGCCCGAATGTGGAAGCGACGGCGCCGGGCGTCGCGACCGTGCAATTCACTGACACGCGCCACATCACCGACAAAGTCGCCGATGTCGTCGTGCGTTTAGCCGAATGCGAAATCGATGCGCAAGTCGGCGTAGCATGGACGCCGGACAGCAGTTTTCTCGCGGCGCATCTGGCGCAGCCGGTCTTGTATGTCGATGACGTGCGAAAATTTCTCGCGCCGTTGCCGATTGAAACACTTGCGATCTAGGTCGCGGCCGCGGGCTCCGGTCCGCGCTCGATCAGCATTCGATAAACAAATCCGCCGGCGGCGCCGCCAAGGAGCGGGCCGATCCAGTAAACAAGGTGGTCCTTCCAAAAATTCGCGGCCAATGCCGGACCAAAGACGCGCGCCGGATTCATCGCGGCACCGGTGAGTGGTCCGCCGAAGAGAATGTCGAGAGTGATTGTCGATCCAATAACGAGTCCGGCGACACTGCGCGCGCCGCGCGGATCGACCGCGACGCCGTGAATGATGAAGACGAGAAAGAACGTCAGGATGGCTTCGACCAAAATTCCCTGGCTGGCAGTGAGATTAATCGCGAGCTGCGGCGTGCCTTGCACGACGACGTCGTGACCGAACAAGCCGAGGCAAATCCATGCGGCGATAAATCCGCCTAACAATTGCGAAATCCAATACCAGATCGCGTCGGCCATGCGCATGTGACCGCCGCACACTAATCCGAAGGTGACGGCGGGGTTGAACTGGCCGCCGGAGATGTGCATGACGGCGCTGGCGAAGGCGGCGATCGTTAGGCCGTGCGCGAGCGCGACGGCGACGATGTTGTTCGGACCGGCGGTTTTGATTGCGCCGATGCCGACGAAAACCAGCGCGAAGGTACCGATAAATTCTGCGAGACATGAGCGAAACTGTTTCATGCGCCGCATCGAACCAGATCGAAATGAAGATGTCGATCTTAGCTGCCGGCGAAGTTAGGATATTTGTCGTGCAGTTGTTTCGAGGCCCGATCTGCTTCCATGGTTTTGCCAGCGCGTTGATACGCGTTGGCCGCCTTCTGCAAGGCGCGCGGCGTGATCGCGGGATCCTCGTAGAGCAGCGCGACCCCCATGAATGCTTTGCCCGCTTCGTCGAAATTATTTCGCTCGACCTGCACATCGCCTAACAAAAGACGAGCCTCCGCATTAACGCGGCCTTCGGGCTGCAATTGCATGATCTGCTCGGCGATTTTCTGCGCGTCGTCCGGTTTGTGTGCGGAAATCTTGGCCGCGCCGAGCGCGAGCAGCGCTTTCGCTTTGCCGGCCGGATCGTTCGCGGTCTGCAAATATTTCGCGTAAGCGTTTTCGGCTTCGTCGAATTTCTGCAGCTTCGTCGCGGCATCGCCGAGATAGAACCAAAAGTCCGGTTTCACGGGGGGATTGTCGATCTTGCCGAGAGCCGCCAGATATTTTTCCGCCGCGGAATAATTCTTCTCGTTGTAAAACTCGATGCCGAGCCAATCCAAAATATCAGCCGGCACAGTTGCGTTCGGCATCGCCGCCATGAATGCATCGACTTCTTTCGTCACCGCCGCGCGGTCTTTCACCGCGAAGTAACATGAGATGATGCGCACGGTCGCGGCGTTGTAATACTGCTCCTTGTTTATCTGCCGCGCGCTGTTCAGCTCGGCGATGGCGGTTTTGAAATCCTTGTTCTCGAACGCTGCTTTGCCGATGTAAAAATGCGCCTGCGCCGCGACTGAGCTTTTCGGAAATTCCTTGAGCAACTGGCGAAACGTGTCGGTCATCGCTTTCGCATTTCCCTGTTGCCCGAGAATGAGCGCCTTCTGCTGCAGCACGCCTTCGCGTTCCCGCGCCTGCGAATATTTCGTCAGGATCGTGTTTAAATCGGCGAGCGCGGCGTCATAATTTTGCGTCTCTTCGTAGGCGAGCGCGCGTTTGGAAAATGCCGTCGGCGTTTGCGGCGTATCCGGAAACGCCTGCACGTAATAGGTGAACGCTTCGATAGCGCCGTTGACGTTTTTCATCTGGATGTTGCACGAGCCCAACTTGAACGCTGCCTCCGCGCGCAGCTTCGGCGAAAGTTGCGCGACACGCAGTTCGCCATAGACCGGCGCGGCCTCGGCATAGTTCTGTTGTTTGTAGAGCGCTTCCGCTTTCAACATTTTCGCCTGATCGGCGCGCTCCGACGTCGGATTCGTTTTTAGATACTCGTCGACCGCGGCGACCACGCTTGCCGGATCGGAATTGTAAATGTTGATAAGCTTTTGATACTGCGCGTCCTTCGCTTCCTCGCGGTTCGGAAATTTCGCGATGATCTCATCGTAAAGCGCGCCGGCTTCTTTCGCGTGACCGAGTTGGCGCTCGGCGTTACCCGCGAGCAACATCACTTCGGCGCGGGCATCATCAGGAAGTTTCGCCTGCTCTTTTTTGTAATCCGTCAGCAACTGCACGTATTGGCCGGTGTGATATTGCAGTTTCAACATCGCGACATCCGCGATCGCGCGAAATTTTCCCGCGTCCGACGAGCCGCGGCCTTTTTGCAATAACGCCGCCGTTCGATCGATGATTGCCTTGTCGATCTTGCCTTTTTCGCTCTGGACAAGATCGACACCGATCACGCCACCGCGCACGGCTGCCTCCACTTTCAACGCCGGCTTTTGCGC
>JBEEGX010000123.1:0-2500 GCA_041167105.1 Verrucomicrobiota bacterium | reverse complement strand
TGTCGGTCTCGACATCTTGCATGGTCGCGCCGGCAAACAATCCTTCCGTGCGCACGACGTTGCCGCGATTGCTGTTGATGTGAATCGTGCCGACCGGTTTCCCCGACACGCCTTGCAAAGCAATGATCCACACCGGTTCGCCGCGTTCGTCGGTTCGCAATGTGTAACTGGCAGTGTCAAATCGCGCCGCGGAGCGGTCGGCCACGCGCGTCGCGACCTGGAATGCGCCGCTGGAGTCGAGATTGAGCTTTGAAGTTTTGATCGTGGAATTGCGAGCCGAACCGACGACGACGCGCTCGGGCGAGCGATCGGAAACGATGCGGCCGTTGCTCACCACGACTTCGCGCGTGCCGGTGGGCGATTGCGAATCTTCCAGTAAAACTTTCCACGTCTGCGGCTGCGGGTCGCCGTTCGCGCCGCTGACGGAGATGACGTGATTGAGCGACGCTTTGCCGAACTGCCCGCTAACGACGCGCAATGCTTCATACGCGGTGCCGCGTTCCTGAGCGAGAGCGGTGACACTGAGCATGAGCGCGGGCGCAATCCATTTCCACATGCGCGAAACTGAACAACTGCTTCGCCACAGTGTCCAATTTTTTGCGCGTTGACACATGTCGATCTTTTGCGATGTCGATCTTACGCGCGCTTCCCCCAGACGCAGCCGCCCGCCGTCCTGTTGGATTTGTTCCGATGAAAAAGTGCAAGCTTGAGTTTAGCAGCCACACCGCGAATCTCGCGCTCATGCGCAACGCCGTGCGAAATTTTCTCGTCGGCTACGATTTCACCGAAAAAGAACGCACCCTCATCGTGCTCGGCGTCGATGAAGCGTGCACCAACATCATTCGTTACGCTTACGATTTGGCGGACGATCAATTGATCCTGCTCGAGATCGATCGCGTGCCAAATGGCGTGCGCGTGCGTTTGCGCGATTATGGCAAAGGCATCACGCAGGCGGCGTTGAAGACCGAGCGCGCGACGCGCACAAAACCGGGCGGGTTCGGATTGTTTCTCATGCGCAATGCATTCGACCAGGTGCATTACATCCGGCGAAAACGCGGGACCGAGCTCGTGCTCACGAAATATTTCGATTAGCAAATTGCCTTCGCTGCAAGATCGACATCGTGCAAGATCGACATCGTCATTCATGAAACCGCCGGCCAACGATCCTGCCTTTGAAATTTCGCTGCGGCCGCCGGCGTTCGCCGAGTTCACCGGACAAATCAAAGTGCGCGAGCGACTCGAGCTCATGGTCGCGGCCGCGCAAAAACGTGGCGACGTGCTCGAACATATTTTGTTGAGCGGGCCGTCCGGTCTGGGCAAAACCACGCTCGCTTACATCATCGCGCACGCGATGAACGTGAACATCAAGAACACGAGCGGGCCGGTGATTGAAAAAGCGGGCGAGCTCGCCGGACTCCTAACGAGTCTGGAAAAAGGCGACGTGTTGTTCATCGACGAGATCCACCGGCTGCAACCGACGATCGAAGAATATCTTTATCCGGCGATGGAAGATTACCGGCTCGACATCATCATCGATCAAGGACCGCAGGCGCGCAGCCTTCGGCTGAATTTACCGAAGTTCACACTCATCGGCGCGACCACGCGCGCCGGCATGGTGAGCGCGCCGTTGCGTTCGCGGTTCGGGATGACGGCGCGACTCGATTACTACAACGCCGAGGAAATGCAGAAGATCATCGTGCGTTCGGCGCAGTTGTTAGGCGTAGATGTCGATCTTGCGGGCGCGGCCGAGATTGCGGCGCGCAGTCGCGGCACACCGCGCACGGCCAATAATCTTTTGCGCTGGGTGCGCGATTACGCGCAGGTCAAAGCGGACGGTAAAATCAATCGCGAAATCGCCGATGCCGCGCTCGCGATGTTGGAAATCGATCGCGACGGCTTCGATCAATGGGACAAACGCATCATTGAAACTTTGATTCACAAATTCAATGGCGGACCGGTCGGATTGAATTCGTTAGCCGTGGCCGTCGGCGAAGAAGCGGGCACGCTCGAAGAAGTGAATGAGCCGTATCTGATTATGCAAGGTTACATCAAGCGCACGACGCAAGGCCGCGTGGCGACCGCGAACGCGTATCAAAAGCTCGGGCTCAAACCGCCGGCCGGCGCGCAGACGGAACTGTTGTGACCTTTGAGGTCACAGTTTGTGACCTCAAAACCAAGCGTGATCTGGTCACAAATTGTGACCAGTTGGCTTTCTCTATTTGTCATTCCGAGCGCAGTCGAGGAATCTCCAGTCGAGAACTCAATTAGAGATGTCTCGACTTCGCTCGACATGACAGAAGCAGCGGATTTCTTCGGAAGATCGACAAAGGTATTCACGGTCGGTGAATTGACGCGGTCGATTCGCGGAGCGCTCGAGACGAAATTCGGCGCGGTTTGGGTGCAGGGAGAAATTTCGAATTACAAACTGCATCCGAATGGTCACCAGTATTTCACGTTGAAAGACCAGCGCGCGCAGATCGCGTGTGTGATTTGGCGCGAT
>JBEEGX010000122.1:0-26355 GCA_041167105.1 Verrucomicrobiota bacterium | reverse complement strand
GTGACGGTGGCGCGCGCTCCGGGATCTCTCAGCACGTATCCCTCGCCGGGAGGCAATTCGTTAGACGGCAGAACGGCGGCGGTTTATTACACGCACTCACCGACGGCAACGAGCGTGCCATCGGGCGCGTCGTTCAGCATCGTCCAACTCGACTCCGACTTCACCTTATCGCCGCAACCCAAACCAATCGGCGAAGAATGCGGCCCGCCGCAGGTTGATGACGGCGTGGCTCCCGATGCCGCGCCCGCGCTCGACGTGAAATCGGCGTGGTTCGATGTCGATGATGCGAACGTCTACGCCAACATCCAGGTCGCCGATTTGCCGGCGACGGCGCCGAGTGGAACGACCTATTCGTGGGCGATGCATTGGCGCAACCAGCATTCCACGCGTTTCGCGCGGGCGATTCTCGACGAGGACGGTCAATTAACCTTCGACTTCGGCTACTACAACACAAACCCCGCGCTGCCGTTTTATTCGGGCGCGACCAGCCTCACCGGTGATTACCGCATCGGCGCGGACGGGATTGTGCGCATCTGGATTCCGCGATCGATCCTCGGCTATGCCGATGGCGACCTGCTCCGCGACACGAGCGCGCGCTCGCAGATTTCCAGCAACGGCGAAACGGCCGAGATCGATCAGGCGCCGAACGGCTCGAGTCCGGCAATGGGCACGGGCGGAGATTTTCTCATCAAAAAATGCGGCCGCACCGCCACGCCGACATTGCTCGATGTGGCTTCGCGAAAAGTCCACGGCGACGGCGCAACGTTCGATGTCGATCTTACGAACGGCGGAATCGAATGCCGCAGCGGCGGCGCGAATGGCGCCTACATACTTGTCTTCACCTTTCTCGATCGCCTAACGAATGTGGAGAACGTCACCGTCACGGGCGGAAGCGTAAGCAATCGTCGCATTGGTTCGGACCCGCACCAGTACATTGTCGATCTTACGGGCGTCGCCAACCGGCAGACCGTGACCGTTAGCCTCACCAATGTGACCGACGATAGTGGCAACAGCAGCCCAAGCGTGCCCGCGATCATGCGCGTGCTCATCGGCGACAGCAGCGCCGACGGCACAGTGAACTCGACTGACATCAGCGAGGTGAAATCCCAATCCGGAAGTCTCATTAGTAGTTCGAATTTCCGCGAAGATCTGAACGCGGACGGGAATATCAACAGCGCGGATATCGGCCTCGTGAAATCGAAGTCGGGCACGGCGCTTCCGTGATTTTCGGGGAACGATCGCGGCACAAGTCCGAAATCGGTGTGAAAACCGAATAGGAAACAACCAGTCTTACCATGCGAAAGATTTCCCTTTGTTATTCTGCCATTTTGCGCGCGCGAATGTTCGTCGCGCTTCCGCTTTGTTGCGTTGCGGTGATGTTCGCGACGTTGAGTTTGACTCCGCAAGATCGACATGAACATGCGCAGCGCGCCGGATTGCCGCGCGAACGCGACATGCCGGTGCCCGGCGGAGAGGCGGATGATCTCGACCGGATGGAAACGGAATGGCACAACCGCGTGACTTATCCGACGGGAATTTTTAATACGGTTTGGTTGCGCGCGGCAGCAGCGCAGGACGCGCTCATTCAATCGGCGATTCCGCTCGGCATTCCGTTGAAGAATTTGAATCGGGCAAATGCCCCGCTCGCGCTTAGTCCGAGCAACTTCACCTCGCTTGGACCGACGCCATTGCAGATGACGGGCTGTTCCGGTTGCTATGACTACGGCAAAACGGAAGGTCGCGTGAACGATATCGTGGTCGATCCCACAACGACGACGAACGGCTCGATCGTGGCATTTCTGGCGAGCGACGGCGGCGGCGTTTGGAAGACGACCAATTGCTGCAACCCCTCAACTTCATGGACGCCGGTGACGGACGATCCGCTGCTCGCAACCATCAGCATCGACACGCTCACGATTGATCCGCAAAATCACGGTACCATTTACGCCGGCACGGGCGATTTGAATTACGGCTCCTTCTCGATGGGCAGCCAGGGAATCTTGAAATCGACGGACGGCGGCGCGACTTGGAAGGTGATAGGCGCGGACGTGTTCGGGCCGGCGCTGCCGGAACCGGCGGGAAATTTTCCGCAGTATCAGGCGGTCGGAAAAGTTCGTGTCGATCCGCGCAACAGCAACAATGTGGTCGCGGGCACAAAGACCGGCCTCTATTTTTCCTATGACGCCGGCGAGCATTGGACCGGACCGTGCACGACGAACAATTTCAACTCGCAACGGCAGGACATTACGGGACTGGCGCTGACGAACGTGGGCGGTGTCACGCGCATCGTGGCGGCGGTGGGTGTCCGCGGATACTCGACGACCGTGCAGTACAATCTTGATCAAAACGGCGCGAACGGAATTTACAAAGGAACGATGCCGGCGAGCGGTTGTCCGGGCGATTTTGTTCCGATTAGCACGAACGCTAATGGTTGGGCGGGGACGAATGCTACCAGCGGCACTGCCTACGGCACTGGCGCGGGCAATCATGTTGGCCGGATCGACATTGCCGTCGCGCCAAGTGATTCGAATTATATTTATGCTCAAGCTCAGTCGATCGCATGCAAAGGTTGCCAGCTTGGCGCCTGGCGAACGACTGACGGCGGCAACAGCTGGACACTCATTCCCGGCTCGCTCGGTTCGCAACTGAGGGACTGCAGCGGTGGCGCCGGCGATTACACTCAGAATTGGTACGACCAGGGCGTCGCGGTCGATCCTAATAATCGCGACCGTGTATTCTTCGATACATTTGAAATCTGGTTCTGGCAAAACGGGAACGCTTCTTGGAACGACACGACGTGCGGCTACAGCGGGAGCACTCAAGTCGTGCATGTCGATCAACACGCGCTCGCATTTGTTCCCGGTTCTTCCAACATCCTCTTGGTCGGCAATGACGGCGGCGTTCACGCCACAGTCGAGGCCGATCTGGCGTCGGGGTCCGGTGATCCGGCATGGTTCAACATGGATACCGGCTTGAACACGATCGAATTTTATTCCGGCGACATCAGCGCAAATTTCGCAACGTCGGCCACGCCGAAAGCGAACGGCGGCGCGCAGGATAATGGTTCGGCGTCGGTCACTTTCACCGGCAGTCCGACCGGTCCGAAGCAATGGCAAATGGGTGTGGGCGGCGACGGATTTTATGGACGCATCGATCCTGTCGGCGGCCGATTTTGGCAAGGCAACAACGGCGGACAGTTGAACGTTTGCGATACCGCCGCCGGCGATTGCACGACGGCGAGTGCGAACTGGGTGCTCGATTCGAGCCCGTGGACGAACAACCTCGCGGCGCCCGACATTCAGTCCTTCATCCTTCCGTATGAAATTTTCAAAGGCGTTCCGGGCGATCCGGTGAATGATTGTCCGCCGAGCGGCTGTGGTCACCTCATTGTCGGAACGCAGCGCGTGTGGGAAACCGTCACTTCCGGCGATGCCTGGTATCCGGCGAGCATGAATCTGGTCAAAGGCACACTGGCCGATCGTTCCTTCATCAATCAACTCGCGTTCGAGCCGAAGGATCAATCGCGCGCGATGGTCGGGACTAACGACGGCAACGTGCAATACGGCCACGGTCTCGGCGTGGGCGCGATCGCGCTCTGGGTCGACATTACCGGCGGCAATGTTGTGTTGCCGAACCGGCCGATTCTCGATGTTGCACTCGATCCGACAACGACGACGGCGCCGATTGGTTACGCCGCGGTGGGTGGATTCAATGCCAACACGCCGTTGCAAGCGGGTCACGTCTTCCGAGTCGTCTGCACGGCCGATTGCGCCACGTTCACGTGGACGAACAAAACCGGAAATCTTCCCGATATCCCGGTCGATTCGATCATCGCGAATCCGAAATTCCCGCAGCAAGTTTTCGCGGGAACCGATTGGGGTTTGTACTTCACGAACGATGTCACGGCCGCTTCGCCGACGTGGTACCGATTCGATAGCGGTTTGCCGCACGCCATGATCTGGGACATGCAGATCGATCGCGGAAATACTACGCTCTCGGTTTGGACGCGCAGTCGCGGCGCCTACGTTTGGCCATTGCCTTCGGCGCCGTTGCCCACCCTAACGAGTGTCGTGTCGCGTAAAACTCATGGCGCCGCCGGAGACTACGATGTCGATCTTACACCGCCGAATCCGAGCATCGAATGCCGCTCGGGCGGAGCGAACAGCGCTTACACCATGATATTCACGTTCTCGGTCCCGGTCGTTAGCTGCGGCGTCGCTAACGTTGGAACCGCGAGCAACGGCCCGGGTTCGAATCAATGCACCGTCCAGCTCGCAAACCTTCCGAACGCGCAATACACCAACGTGACCCTCACCGGCGTGCTCGACGGCGGCGGACATGCCGTTAACGCCGCGGCAACGTTGCCTCTCCTCATCGGCGATACCACGGCCGATAAAATCGTAAACTCGACCGACATCGCGCAGACCAAATCGCAATCCGGTCAATTTGTGACGATCACGAACTTCCGCGAAGACGTCACGGTTGACGGCAATTTGAACAGCTCGGACATCGGGCTGGTGAAATCCAAATCGGGCACGGGTCTGCCGTAAGTCTCGCAAGATCGACATCTTCCATTCGCCAAAATTCGCGCGAGAGGGGGCCGGATTGTGTACGAAAACCGAATAAAATTTGAACCAGTCTTACCATGCGAAAAGATCCCGTTTCTAAATCCGCCGCGTTTTTCAACCCGCGCGCGCTACTTGCCGTCATTCTCTGCTCGTCCAGCGTTGCCCTCGCGGTAATTAGTTTTGTCCCTCCAGTTCAAGACACACGTACGTCTACGAACAAACTGCGGTACATGCCGCAGCCCGGCGGCGAGGCGGACGATTTCGATCAGATGGAAAGGGATTGGCACAACCGGCTGACCTATCCGACCGGCCTTTTTAATCCGCAGTGGTTGCGTCTCGCGGCAGCGGCCGACGCGCTAATCCCACGTGGGATCCCCGCGGGCGTACCAGGCATTTTCCTGGCGGGCCCAAACGCACCTCTCGCGCTCAATTCCGGCCGTTTTACCTCGCTCGGCCCAGCCCCGTTGCGGATGACCGGCTGCTCGTTGTGTTTCGACTACACCATTACCGAGGGTCGTGTGAATGACATTGTCATTGATCCGACGACGACGACGCAGGGTAGCATCGTCGCCTACCTTGGCTCTGACGGCGGTGGTGTTTGGAAGACGACCAATTGTTGCACCGCTGCCACTTCGTGGACCTCGGTCACGGACGATCCGCTCCTTGCTACGATTAATATCGATACCCTCACGATCGATCCCAATAATCACAATGTTATCTACGCCGGCACCGGCGATCTGACCTACGGTACTTTCTCGAGTGGCAGTCAGGGTATCCTGAAATCGACAAATGCTGGCGCGAGTTGGACGTTGTTAGGCGCGAACGTGTTTGGCCCGGGATTTCCTGAGCAGGCGGGGCAGTTTCCGCAATATCAGGCCGTGGGTAAGGTGCGGGTCGATCCACGTAACAGCAATAACGTCGTGGCCGGCACAAAGACCGGGCTTTATTTTTCTTATGACGCTGGGACGAACTGGACTGGCCCGTGTACCACGAATAATTTCACTGGTCCAGTCAACCCGCAGCGCCAGGACATTACCGGTCTCGAGCTCAGTAATGTCGGAGGCACAACCCGCATCATTGCTGCAGTCGGCGTGCGTGGCTACGCCACTCCGGTGCAGTACAATTTGAACCAGAATGGCGCGAACGGAATCTACAAGGGCACGATGCCGGCAAGCGGTTGCCCCACCGATTTCACTCCGATCACTACGAACGCGAATGGGTGGACTGGGACGAACGCGACGAGCGGTGTTCCATGCAACAATCCTATCGGCGATCGAACGAGTGCTTGTGCCAGCAACACCAATCAGCTTGGCCGGATCGACATCGCAGTCGCGCCGAGCAATCCGAATTATATCTATGCGCAAGTGCAATCGATCACGCCCAATAACGGCCAAAGCCTTGGTGGCAGCTTGTTCAGTGGCTGCGGTGGCGTCGCTGGCTGTCAGCTCGCGGCGTGGCGGACCACGAATGGCGGAGCCACTTGGACACAAATTCCAGGTTCACCCGGTGATGCCCTCAGGGAGTGCAGCGGCCAGCTCGATGGCGATTACCCGCAGAACTGGTACGACCAGGGTATCGCTGTCGATCCTAACAACCCGGATCGCGTCTTCTTCGACACCTTTGAAATCTGGTTCTGGCAGAGCGGGAATACGTCGTGGAACGACACCACTTGTGGCTACTCAACCGTTCAATCTCCTTTACCGCTGCACGTGGATCAGCACGCGTTAGCATTCGTGCCCGGCTCGTCCAGTATTCTGTTAGCGGGCAGTGACGGTGGCGTTTACGCGACGCTCAACGCGGACACAGCGAGTGCCACCGTTAAGCCAGCTTGGATTAACATGGACTTGGGTCTCAACACGATCGAGTTCTACTCGGGCGATATCAGCGGTAATTTTGCTACTTCGGCAGCGCCCCAAGCCAACGGTGGCGCGCAGGACAATGGCTCCTCCTCGGTCACGTTCACCGGCAGCCCGACCGGGCCGGCGCAATGGCAGATGGGCACAGGTGGCGATGGCTTTTTTGCCCGGATCGATCCGGTAGGTGTCGGTCCACTGAGCCTTCGTTTCTTTCAAGGCGGCAACGGCGGTGCCATCAACCGGTGCGTCGACAACTGTACCGCGGGACAGGCGGTTTGGACTGATATTACTGGAGGTTGGAGCAGCGAGATTCGATCAGGCATTCTGCCATACGAGATTTACAAGGACGTCTGCGGCCCGGCCGGCCCCGACACCGGGTGCGGCCACCTCATCGCCGGAAGCAACCGTGTTTGGGAAACGATCACTGGTGCCAAAGCAAATCCATTGGATGTAAGCTGGTACGCGAACAGTGACGACCTAACCAAGGGGACGCTGGCGGACCGTTCCTATATTAATCAACTCGCGTTTGAACCGGCCGATCAGACGACCGTGATAGCGGGAACCAACGACGGCAACGTCCAAATCGGATTTGGCATGGGTACGGGCATAGAGTTCAGCGCCACCTGGGTAAACGTTACCAGCAACAATCTTGTGCTGCCCAATCGCCCCATCTTGGACGTCGCGTTCGATCCGACGACGACGACCGCGCCTATCGGTTATGCTGCTGTGGGCGGTTTCAACGCCAACACACCGCCGACGCCGGGCCACGTTTTCCGCGTAGTCTGCACAGCTAGCTGCGCTTCTTTCAGCTGGAGTAATAAGACCGGAAATCTTCCGGATGTGCCGGTCGACTCGATCATTGCGAATCCGAAATTCCCGCAGCAAGTCTTCGCAGGCACGGATTGGGGACTGTATTTCACTAACGACATTACCGCGGTCTCGCCTCTTTGGTACCGCTTCGATAGCGGACTGCCCCACTCCATGATCTGGGACATGCAGATCGATCGCGGCGCCACCACGCTTTCAGTTTGGACGCGCAGCCGCGGCGCTTACGCCTGGCCGCTCCCGTCGGCGCCACTGCCAATGCTCGTCAGCGTGGTCTCGCGCAAATCGCACGGCGCCGCTGGAAACTTCGATGTCGATCTTACCCCACCGGCTTCGGGCATCGAATGCCGCAGCGGCGGCGCGAACGGCGACTATACAATGATCTTCACCTTCTCGAATCCCGTAACAAGCTGCGGAGTTGCTAGCAGCGGAACGGCCACCAACGGTCCCAATCCGAATCAATGTACGGTGCAGCTAACCGGAGTCCCCAATGCTCAATACAAGACGGTTCAGCTAACGGGAGTTGTCGATAACAACGCGCAGGCGCTGAATGCGTCTGGTACCATGGGCGTCCTCCTCGGGGACACCACGGCCGATAAAAACGTGAACTCGTCCGACATCTCCCAGACGAAATCGCAATCCGGTCAATTTGTGACGAGCGCGAATTTCCGCGAAGACGTCACGGTGGACGGCAATTTGAACAGCTCGGACATCGGGCTGGTGAAATCGAAATCGGGCACGGGTCTGCCGTAATCGTCGCAAGATCGACATCTTCCATTCGCGCGGAATCCGCTGCGCATGGGGCCGAATGGCATACGAGAACCGAAACTAAGAAAAACAAATCCCACGGTCATGCGAAAAACTTCTGCTTCTCATTTCGGTTTTTTCCACGCGCGCATCTTGCTTGCGATCGCGCTTTGTTCCGTCGGCGCCGCACTAGTTGTCTTGAGCCTGGCCGCCATACCGCGGCAAACAATCCGAGCGGTCGAACGCTTGGAGCGTTACATGCCCGTCCCCGGCGGCGAGGCCGACGATCTAAACCGCATGGAAGAGGAATGGAACAACCGATTGACATATCCGACCGGCATTTTCAACCCGGCATGGCTGCGTCTGGCCGCCGTGCAACACAATGCCATTCCGCGCGGAATCCCTTCGGGCATCCCGTTGAAGAATCTCAATCGGGCAAATGCACCGCTGGCGCTTAGCGCCACCGGTTTCACCTCGCTCGGTCCGCAGCCAGAACACATGACTGGTTGCACTGGCTGCTATGATTACGTGACCACCGAGGGCCGCGTTAACGATATCGCGATCGATCCCACGACTACGACTAACGGCTCCATCGTTGCCTACCTCGGATCAGTAGGAGGCGGCGTGTGGAAGACGAGCAACTGCTGCAGCGCTTCTACTACTTGGAGTCCCGTTACTGACGATCCGCTCCTCGCGACCATCAGTATTGACACCGTCACAATTGATCCGAGCAATCACAACACGATATACGCTGGCACGGGCGATTTGAATTTTGGCTCCTTTTCCATGGGCAGCCAGGGCATCCTCAAGTCGACAAACGCTGGCGCCAGTTGGACCTTACTCGGCGCGAATGTATTCGCGCCTGCCCTGCCCGTAGCAGCCGGCCAGTTCCCGCAATATAACGCAGTCGGCAAGGTGCGCGTTGATCCACGTAACAGCAACAATGTCGTCGCCGGCACGAAGACCGGTCTCTATTTTTCTTATGATGGTGGGAACAATTGGGCTGGCCCGTGCACGACGAATAATTTTTCGACACAACGGCAGGACATCACCGGCCTGGCATTGAACGATGTTGGTGGGAGCACGCGCATTATCGCGGCGGTGGGCGTGCGCGGGTTCAAGACGACCGTGCAGTACAATCTCGATCAAAACGGCGCTAACGGAATCTACAAAGGGACAATCCCGGCCAGCGGATGTCCGGGCGACTTCGTCCCGATCACGACCAACGCCAACGGTTGGACCGGGCTCAATGCGACCAGCGGCGCACCCTATTTTAACGCCAGCACCGGCAATCAGGTCGGTCGCATCGATATCACGGTCGCACCGAGTAACTCGAATTACATCTATGCCCAGTTGCAGGCGATCACTCCGCAATCCAGTAGTGGCTGCGCCAATGCGCAAGGCTGTCAACTGGGTGCCTACCGCACGACCGACGGTGGCACCACTTGGACGCAGATTCCTGGATCGGCCGGTACTTCGCTTACGAATTGTGGCACCGGCGCCAGCGGTGGCTCCGGCGATTATGCGCAGAACTGGTACGACCAGGGAGTAGCTGTCGATCCAAATAATCCCGACCGCGTTTTCTTTGACACTTTCGAAATCTGGTTCTGGCAGGACCAGCTTCCAATCGACCCGGATCCATTCGGCACATGGAACGACCTCACGTGTGGCTATGGGACTAACAAGGGAGTGCATGTCGATCAACACGCGTTGGCCTTCGTGCCAGGCTCGTCGAGCATTCTCCTGGCCGGCAATGACGGCGGCGTCCACGCCACAACCAACGCTGATACTGTCACTGCGACTACCGATCCGACTTGGTTCAACATGGACACCGGATTGAACACGATCGAATTCTACGCTGGCGATATCAGCGGCAACTTTGCCGCCTCAGCAAATCCAATGGCAGTCGGCGGCGCCCAGGATAACGGTCCAAGCTCAGTCAAATTCACGGGCAGTCCGACTGGGCCCGCGCAATGGCAAATGGGTTTGGGTGGTGACGGATTCTCCGGCCAGATCGATCCCGTCGGCCTTCGCTTCTGGGAGGGTAACAACAGCGGCGGCATCAGCATCTGTTCCAGTAATTGCACGGCCCCCGGCGCAAGCTGGACGAGCGTGAAAGGCGGCTGGGCCAGTGACACACAGTCGTTTGTCCTGCCAATTAATCTTTTTCACGGTGGCATTCCCGGCGGCGACGATTGTGCCGGTAATTGCGGTCATTTGCTTGCGGCCACTACCAGAGTTTGGGAAACAACCTCCGGCACCAGCGGCGCAAGCTGGTACGTTACGAACAATCCGACGACGCAGAACCTAACCAAAGCAACGCTGGGCAACCGTTCGTTTATTAATCAGATCAAGTACTCGCCAAAGTTTCAGAGCGTCGCCATCGTCGGCACTAACGACGGCAATGTGCAGATCGGTTTTAATCTTGGCACCGGCACGCAGGGGCAGGCGAACTGGGTCAATGTCACCGGCAGCAATACGATTTTGCCTAACCGGCCCGTGCTTGGCATCGCGCTCGACCCAACGGTGTCGGCCGCAAACGTACCAGTTGGCTACGCGGCCGTCGGCGGCTTTAACGCCAACACACCCACCACTCCGGGTCACGTCTTTCAGGTCACATGCGCCGCGGATTGCGGATCCTTCACCTGGCTGGATAAGACCGGCAATCTCCCGGACATCCCCGTTGACTCAATCATTTCCAACCCAAAGTTCGCGAAGCAAGTCTTCGCCGGCACCGACTGGGGACTCTACTTTACCGACGACATCACGGCGGCTTCCCCCGTTTGGAACCGCTTCGACACCGGATTGCCGCACTCGATGATCTGGGACATGCAAATTGATCGCGGCTCCACCACCCTCTCGGTCTGGACACGCAGCCGCGGCGCCTATGTTTGGCCGCTGCCCTCTGCGCCCTTCGCCCTAACAAGCGTGGTGTCGCGTAAAACACATGGCAGTGCCGGTGACTTCGATGTCGATCTTACGCCACCAAATAACGGCATCGAATGCCGCAGCGGCGGCCCTAATAGCGACTACACACTGGTCTTTACCTTTCCAGCGAACATAACCAACTGCGGCATCGCGAGCGTTGGAACTGCCAGCAGCGGACCGAACGTGAATCAGTGCACTGTCCAATTGACGGGGGTCCCGAACGCTCAGTTCACCACCGTGCAACTCACCGGCGTTATCGATAGCAATGGAAGCACCGGCAACGTTTCCGGCTCGATGGGCGTGCTCGTCGGCGATACCACCGCCGACGGGTCGGTTAATTCGACCGATATCGCCCAAACGAAATCGCAGTCGGGTACTTTGGTGACGAATTCCAACTTCCGCGAAGATGTCACGACGGATGGCAATCTTAACAGCACCGATATCGGCCTGGTGAAATCGAAATCCGGAACGGCGTTGCCGTAGATGTCGATCTTACTCGACCGTCACGCTCTTTGCTAAATTGCGCGGCTTATCGACGTCGCGACCGAGCGCGACCGCGAGATGATACGCCAGCAATTGCAGCGGGATCGCCGTTAAGATCGGCATCAAGGTGTACGGCGCATCGGGCATCACGATGGTGTCGTTCGCGATTCCTTTGAGTTTCTTCGCGCCGCCCTGCGTGGTCACGGCGATGATCGGGCCCTTGCGCGCTTTCACTTGCTCGATGTTGTTCAGGTTCTTCGAGAACACGGCATCGTCCGGCGCGACGAAGATCGACGGCAGGTCCGGCCTAACGAGCGCGATGATTCCGTGCTTGAGCTCGGCGCTCGGATGACCTTCGGCAAACAGATATGTGATCTCTTTCATCTTGAGCGCGCCTTCGAGCGCGATCGGGTAATTAAATTGCCGGCCGAAAAACAGCATTCCGCCAACATCGACATATTTCTCTGCGATCGATTTGATGTGATCGCTCAGTTTCAACACATCTTCGATTTGGCCCGGCAACGCTTCGAGGCCTTCGATCACGCGATTGCCTTCCGCGGTCGAGAGATGGCGCATTCGGCCTAACAATAGGCCGATGAGCGTGAGGATCACGACTTGCGATGTGAACGATTTCGTCGCCGCCACACCGATCTCCGGTCCGGCGTGCATGTAAACGCCGCCGTCGCTCTCGCGCGCGATCGTGCTCGCGACGTTGTTACAAATTCCGAGCGTGCGATAACCTTTGCGCCGGCTCTCGCGTAAGGCGCCTAACGTGTCCGCCGTTTCTCCGCTCTGGCTGATCGCGAAGACGAGCGTGTCTCGCGTCATCGGCGTGTTGCGATGACGAAACTCGCTCGCGAACTCGACCTCAGTCGGAATGCTCGCGAGCTGCTCGATTAAATATTCTCCCACGCGACCGGCGTGCAGCGCCGTCCCGCAACCGGTCAGCACGACACGGCCGACATCGCGCAATTCGCCCGCGGTCATGTTCAATCCGCCGAGCTTCGCCGTGCACTCCTCCGTGTTGAGACGGCCACGCATGGCGTCGCGCACTGAGTTCGGCTGCTCAAAGATTTCCTTGAGCATGTAATGCGGATAATCCCCTTTGCTGATGTCCTCCGCCGTGAACTCGACTTTGTTGACCTGATGTTCGCCCGCTACGCCGTCGATCGAACTGATCTCGAATTTATCGCGCTCGACCGCGACGAGATCGAAATCGTTCAGATAAACTGCGTCGCGCGTGTGGGCGACGATCGCGCTCACGTCACTCGCCAGAAAATTTTCGTCACGGCCAACGCCGAGCACGAGCGGACTTCCGCGGCGCGCGCCGACAATAAAATCGGAAACATCCGCGTGCAGCAGCGCGATGCCGTACGTGCCGATGACTTGCTTCAACGCGTCGCGTGTCGCATTCACTAAACGCGCCTTCGAATCGCCGTTGTCGATCTTGTCGTAAATGCTGCCGATCAAATGCGCGAGCACTTCCGTGTCAGTTTCGGTTTCAAACTTATGCCCCTGCTCTTCGAGTTGCTCCTTGAGCGTCCGGTAATTTTCGATCACGCCATTGTGCACGAGCGCGAGCTTGCCGCTTTGGTCGAAGTGCGGATGCGCATTGATGTCGTTCACCTTCCCGTGCGTCGCCCAACGCGTGTGACTGATTCCAAACGAACCCGACGCCGGTTTTTGCGCCATTAATTTCGCGAGGGACGCAATTCGGCCCGCGCATTTGCGCGTCTCGACACCTTTGCCGTTAACGATCGCAACGCCGGCCGAATCATAACCGCGATACTCCAGCCGCTTCAGCCCATCGAGCAAAATGGGCGCAGCTTCCGAGCGACCGACATATCCAACGATTCCGCACATAAATTTCTTCTGTAGCGGCGGTCTATGACCGCCGACTGAATTGTAGTTGCGGCTGCGCTGAGCCGCAAGATTCAGACCCACGCTCGCTAAGATCGACAATCGCAAGATCGACATGTGCATTTCGCGCGCTTAATTGCATTCGTGCAGACGGAAAATCGATCGAGACGCGATTCCAAGGCGATGGCCGCACCCGCACTTCCACCGGGCACCACTCAACGCACTCTCGCTGTCATCATGGGTGGCGGCGCCGGCACCCGTTTGTTTCCCCTAACGAAAGATCGCGCCAAGCCCGCGGTGCCGTTAGGCGGAAAATATCGCCTCGTCGATATTCCGATCAGCAATTGTCTCAACTCCGGCTTGCGCTCGATCTACGTGCTCACGCAGTTCAACACCATGTCGCTGCATCGACATATCCAGTCGGCTTACAAGTTCGATCATTTCTCGCGCAGCTTCATCGACATCCTCGCCGCGCAACAAACACCCGAGGGCTCGGAATGGTATCAAGGCACGGCCGACGCCGTCCGCCAGAACATGCGTTATTTCCTCGAGCGCCCGTACGATTACTACCTCATCCTCAGCGGCGATCAGTTGTATCGGATGGACTTTCGCATTTTGCTCCATCAACACATTCAATCCGGCGCCGACATCACGCTCGCGACCAAACCGGTGACGCGCGATCAGGTCTCCGAGTTCGGCATCATGCTCAGCGGGGTGGATCGTCGCATCACCCGCTTCGTCGAAAAACCGAAGGACGAATCGATTCTCGGCGAGATGCGCATGAGCCGCGAATTGTTAGGCGCAGTTGATGTCGATCTTGAAGAAGAACTCTACCAAGCCTCGATGGGTATTTACGTTTTCAATCGCGACGTGCTCATCGAATGTCTGAACAACCAGCTCGTCGATTTCGGCAAACATATCATTCCGCAATCCATCAAAGATCGACATGTGCACTCGTTTATCTTCCAGGGTTACTGGGAAGACATCGGCACCGTGCGCGCATTTTACGAGGCGAACCTCGACCTCACCGACATCGTGCCCGAGTACAGTTTCTTCGATACCGAAGCGCCCATCTACACGCATCCGCGATTTTTACCCGGCAGCAAAGTGAACGGCGCAACTTTGCGCAACGCCATCATCTCGGACGGCTGCATTATTTCCGACGCGCACATCGAGCGCAGCGTCGTCGGCATTCGCAGCATCATTCAAAGCGGCGCCACCATTCGCAACAGCGTCATCATGGGCGCGGATTACTTCGAGCAAGATCGACAAGGTGAAGCCGAAGGGCTTCCGCTCATCGGCATCGGGCGCAATTGCGTGATCGACCGCGCCATCATCGACAAAAACGCGCGCATCGCCGACGGCGCCGTCATCACGCCCGAAGGCAAATCGAAAGATTTCGACGGCGAAAATTATTTCATCCGCGACGGCATCGTCGTCGTGCCCAAGAACGCGACCATTCCGGCGGGATTTTGGATCTAAGTGCGCACACGGAAGAAATTTCCGTGCGGCCCAACGTCATTGAGATTTGAGCCCATCTCGAAATGCAATCGCTTCCTCCTCCACGCGGACAGCATCCATGACGGGAACTACGGGTCGAGCCTCGAAGACAAAAGCGGGCAACATCGAGCAGAACTTGTGCACCGCTAACGGATCGTCGCAATCCAACATCATATAGCCACCCCAGTCGCCCACCCGGATCACGAACAATTCGATTTTGAAATTGGCGGGTGCCTTCCATTGCTTGAAAACTTCCAGGATCCGCTTCTGCGCATTCTCGTATTCAATGGGTGAACCTTGCGGACGCTCGGACCACGTGATCATGTATTTCATAGTTATTTAAGGGTTCGTCTGAAGTGAATCGAACTGCAGTTTTCGAATTGACCTAACGAAACAAAGCTCAATCCCCATTGGCGGGGGCGAGCAGTGTCGATCTTGCCTAACGACGGTCGGTGATTCCGCCCATCTGGCTTTGCGTTTCCCATTTCTCCTGTTTGTTCCAGGGAATCATGGAATCCGGTTTCGCGTCCGGATCTTTCACGAGCGCGACTTGTTCCTTTTGCGTTGCGCACGAAACAAACAGAGTGGCGCCGGCGCACAAAAGCACGGCCGCGATTTTCGATTTCTGTTTACGAATTTGAGCCAGCATAGATGACGATGTCTCCCGGTTGCACCTGAACGCCACGCGCCAGGCTGCCGCTGATTATATCGCCGATGGCCGTGCTCGGTTCAACGGAAGAAATGCGGATCCGACCGATGGGCGTGCCGCCGCGCAGGACGAGCATTTCGGAATTTGCCTCCACGCCCTGACGTCCGCCGAGATTGAGCACGACGAAATTATAAGCCTGATTAACGGCGAGAACGGTTCCGCGCAAACCGAGCCGCGCGCTGCCGCTCGCGCCACGTTTCACTTCTTCCTGCAATTTATCGGAGCGTTCCTGGATCGAGCGCAGCTTATCGGTGAGCAATGCTTTCTCGCGCTCGGCGCTGTCGAGCAATTTGCGCGCTTCATCGAGCTGCGCTTGCATCTCGGACGGGTTCGCCGCGCCGGGATTGGTCTCGCTCTTCACGCCGGCGCCTTCGATTTGCTTTTGCAACGCGGCCATCGCGGTTTCGTTCTCCTGCACTTTTGTTTGCAGCTCGGCCTTTTCTTTTTGCGCCTGGTCGAAATCCGTCTGCGCTTTTGCGACGCGCGCTTCAGTCTCTGCCGCTTTCACATTCGCGGCCGCGACCGCGGCTTCGCGCGACTTCATTTCTTTTTCTTCACTCGCGCGCTGACGTTCCGCAGTTAAACGCGCCGCTTCAGCATTGCTCGCGGTCAGACGAAGCGATTTCAGCTTGTGATTATTGAGCGCGCCAAAAACCGCCGCGGCCACGAGCAACGCGGCAGCAAGACCGAGGATGTTTTTTGGCGTCGCAGCAATTGCCATCGAATGAGAGCCCTCCATCAAAATTGCGCTGCGTTTCTACCCGCGAACGCCCGTGAATAGCAATCTCATTCGGCTAAGATCGACAATCGCATTTGCGCGATGCGCGTTTCGCGCTAAGGATGCCGTCGCCATGGGCCAACAGCATCGCGTCCGCGCCAAACGTAAACGCCGTCTCGCTTATCTCGGGCGCAAAAAAGCGGCCGCGCGCAAACCGCGCTCGAAAAAGAAATCGGCCGCCCCACCCGCGGCCCAGTAACAAAGCCCTGCTGTCGCGGCGGTGTCTCATCGCCGAATTCAATGAGCGCCACGACATGTTATCTCCTCGTCGATGGGCACAGCGTCATCTTCGCAACACCGGAACTTCGTGCCATGCACGAACGACGTTCCGCGCGCGCGCGCGAAGAATTGGTCAAACGCTTGCGCCATTATCAAGATTGGACCGGCGTGCGCGTCATCGTCGTGTTCGACGGCAAAGGTGCTAAGATCGACATCTCCACCGACCCGCACGACGTGCAAATCTTCTATTCACGCACCGGCCAAACCGCCGATGCGATCATCGAACGTCTCGCGAGCAAATACGCAAAGCATTTTCATCTTACGGTCGCGACTTCCGATTATCTCGAACAACAAACCGCATCGGCCGCGGGCGCAGAATGTATTTCGCCGGAAACGCTTTTCGCGTTGCTCGACGAGAAAATTAAACCGCGACCATAGCCGCGCTTGACTCCGACACGAATTTGCGAGCGCGCTGTTGCGAAGTCGCAAGCACGCGCGCGAGCACGGAGTAAAGCTGTTCGACCGGCAGGTTCTTGCTCACGTAACCGTTTGCGCCCGCGCGCAACGCCGAGTGCATGCTCTCCTCGTCGTAACCCATTCCGGTGAAAACAATGATCGGCACCGACGTGTTCACTTCACGGATGAATGAGATGAGCGAGATGCCATCGATCTTCGGCATCTTAAGATCGACAACGACGACTTCGGCGTTGTTGTCACCGAGCCAGGCGGCGGTGTCGAACCCTTCCGTCAACGACGCGCAGCTGTGCCCTTTTTGGCGGAGATACGTAACGAGAAAACGGCTGATCGATGGGTCATCATCAATGATCAGGTAATGGAAAGTGTCGCGATCGAGTGGCTTCATGCCTGTTTATAATTTCTAGACTGAGTATAAGCACTTGTCTTGCCACAGGCCCGCCCCTTCCCCTGCGTTCGCCCGCGTCTCGCGGATTCCGCTACGACAATCCCAGCTTCTTCTCGATCGCTTTTAGCCGCGCGACCAATTTCCCGAGCTTATGAATTAGCGCGATCTGCTCCCGTGCATTCCGGATTTTCACCGCCGGTGACCCCAACCACACCCCGCTGTCCGCCGGCAAGTCTTTCGGGATACCGCTCTGGGCGGCGACGATGACGCGGTCGCCGATTTCCACGTGACCGACAACGCCGGCCTGACCGGCGAGCGTCACGTTTTCGCCCAGCCGCGAACTTCCGGCGATGCCGACCTGCGCGACGATAATGGAGCCGCGCCCGATCACCACGTTGTGCGCGACTTGAACGAGATTGTCGATCTTCACGCCTTGTTGGATCCACGTACGACCAAACCGAGCGCGATCGATCGTCGTGTTCGCGCCGATTTCGACGTCGTCATCGATCTGCACGATGCCGAGCTGCGGCACCTTCTGCTGTTTGCCCTCAACCAATTCAAAACCGAAACCGTCCGCGCCGATGACCGCGCCACTGTGGATGATCACGCGATCGCCGATTTTCGTGCGCTCGCGAATGGTGACGTTCGGATAAATCTTGCAGTCCGCGCCCAACGAGCTGCCATGGCCGATGTAAGTGCCGGCGCCGACCACGCTGCGATCTCCAATTGATGCGCCCGCTTCAACGACCGCGCACGGCTGAATCGAAACATCGCGTCCGAGCTTCGCGCTAAGATCGACAATCGCATTTGCGTGGACGCCCGGCGCGAACTCCACCGGCTTCGGCGCAAATCGCAGAACGACTTGTTCGAATGCTTTCGCCGGATTCGCCACGCGAATTTGCGCCGGCGTTGTTCGCTGATCAAAATCCGCGGCGACAAAAATGGCCGACGCCTGCGTGCGTTTCAGTTGTGCGGCGTATTTCGGATTTCCGAAAAACGAAATCTCCCCGGCGGTCGCTTCGGCCAGCGACGCGGCACCGGTAATTTCAATCGCGGGATCGCCTATCGGTTTACCGCCCGCTGCCTTCGCGATTTCTGCAAGCGTCACCGGAAAGTACGTTGTCGATCTAAGCCTTCTTCGCGCTCGCACGCACGGTGTCAAGCTGATTGGCCGAGCCAAGCTTTTCGTTCTTATGCGCGATGAAATCGGCATACGCCTGCATGAAAATTTTTCCGGGCGGCCGGAAATCGAATTGCTCGGGATGATCGCGGAAAAATTCCCGATGCACCCGCGTCCAGACTAATCGCCCATCCGTGTCGATGTTGACCTTGGTCACGCCGAGCTTGGCCGCGGGCAAATATTCCTCTTCATCCACACCGCGCGCGCTCGGATCGAGTTTTCCGCCGGCGGCGTTGATGCGCTCGACTTCTTCGCGCGGCACGCTCGAGCTGCCGTGCATCACGATTGGCAATCCCGGAATCTTATCGGCGATCGATTTGATCACGTCGAAGTGCAAACCTTGTTTGCCTTGGAATTTATACGCGCCGTGGCTGGTGCCGAACGCCGCCGCGAGCGAATCGCAGCCCGTTTGCTTCACGAATTTGACCGCTTCGTCCGGGTTCGTTAGGCAAGCGTGGCCTTCATCAACCTGGATATCTTCCTCCACGCCGCCGAGCATTCCCAGCTCCGCTTCGACGCTGATGCTTTTGGCATGCGCGCGCTCAACCACGCGCCTCGTGATCTCGACATTTTTTTCAAACGGCTCGTGGCTCGCGTCGATCATGACCGAGCTGTAAAAACCCGAGTCGATGCAATCGTAACAGGTCTGTTCGTCGCCGTGATCGAGATGGACGGCGAAGATTGCCTCCGGGAAAATTTGTTCGGCTGTGCGGATGATCGCTTCGAGCATGCGTTTATCGGTGTAACCCCGCGCGCCTTTGGAAAGCTGGATGATGAACGGCGATTTGCTCTGCATGTTGCCAAGAAAAAGCCCCATGGTTTGCTCGAGGTTGTTGATGTTGTAGGCCCCGACCGCGAATTTCTTGTAGGCGACTTTGTAAAGCTGTTGCGTGGTGACGATCATAAATGCAGTTGTCGATCTTGCGTGATGTCGCCGACTCTAAATCTGAAATCGGCAATCTGAAATCCGAAAATTATTTCAGTGGCCGTTCGGTTCCGCGGGCAACATCACGCTCACCTGCGTGCCGTGCGGTCCGGAATCAACATCGACGCGGCCTTTGTGATCGAACACCGTGCGTTTCACAATTGGGAGACCGAGTCCCATGCCGCGCGCTTTCGTGGTGGCGAATGGCGAGAAAATTTTGTCCTTCAATTCCGGCGCGATGCCTTTGCCATTGTCCTTCACTGTGACGACGACGCCGGCGTCGTGTTTTCCTTCGCGCAGCAGTTTCGCTGAAAGGGTGATGCGCGGCTTGTCCGTGCTCGAAACCGCTTCGGCTGCATTCGCGAGCAAATGCGCGAACGCTTCGGCGAGCGCGTCTTCGTCGCCAAGCACCGAGGGCAGATCGTCTGGCAATTGCGTTTGCAAGGCGACGCCGCCGTTTAATCCGAAACGCGACCGCGCAATGTCGACCGCCTTTTCCATCGGCGCGCGCACGTCGATCGACTTGAGCTCGAGCTCAGGCGGATGTGCGAACGCATGAATTTGTTTGATGATATTGTCGAGGCGATCGATCTCCTGCACCACGATCTCGTTGAATTCCTTCCGGAAATCGGCGTCTTCGAATCGCTCGGGCAAAAGTTGCGCGAAAGTTTTGATCGCGACGAGCGGATTGCGAATCTCGTGCGACATGCTGGCGGCGAGATCGGCCCAGAAGGCGGCGCGATCGACGACTTCTTGTTTTTGCCGCATCGATTCCTCCGCGCTGAGATCGTGAATGACGGCGACCGCGCCGAGAGGTACTTGTCGATCTAACAAGCGCCGCGTTTCGGCCGCGAGCGAACGTTTCGTTTTCTTTTCGACCCAATGGCGCGTCGATGTCGCGCGATCGGTCTCGAGCGTTTCGCGTAATGCGTCCGCGATTTCATGTCCGGCTGCTTCCGCCGCTTTGTTCAACGCTTTCGCGGCCGGAATGCCTAACAACTGCTCGGCCATCGGATTGAACGAGCGAATGATGCCATGTTCGTCGATGGCGACAATTCCAGGCGGAATCGATTTCAGCAGAGTCTCGGCCAGAGTTTTTTGCAGCGTCGTTTCTTCGTGCAGCAGCGCGTTTTCCAAAACGGTGGAGACGTGCTCGGCTAGCGCCATGAGCTGCGCAAGATCGACATCTTCAAAGCGCCGGCCGGTCGCGCGATGTCCGAAGAAGATCCAACCGATGAAGCGACTGCTCGCGTAAAGCGGCACGATCGCTTCCGCGCCAAATGTGTCGAGCGCGCGGCGAAGAATCGTGCGCTCATTGCGCTCGGCTTCGGCGAGCGTGGTCCGGCTGATGAGATGTCCGTGTCGTTCGAACCAGCGGACTAACGAATCGCGTTCGCCGAATTCGAGCGCATCGGTTTCCGGCAGACATCGCAGACCGGCGCGAAGCCGATAACGTTCGCCCTGACGAATTTTTGAAAATAATCCGACGCGCGTCACGCCGGCCGCGTCGGCGATGCTTTCGACGATGGTGGCGAGGAGCGCGTCGACGTCGTCAAAGCGGCGAAACATTTTCGGGAAGCGCATGAGCGGCATGGCAGAGGTACTATGTCGATCTTGCGCGGGCTCGTTAGGCCGCCGCGATTCACGCATCGGAACAAGCGCCGATTCTTCGCGCAGGTCGCGATTCTCCTGCAAAATGCGCATGTGATCCAATGCACGCGCGACCAGCGCCTGCAAACGGCGCCGTTCGATTTGTAAATCTTCCGCGGCGTAAATTCCGGATTCCTCCGCGTCACGCATCGGCTCGGAGCGCGGCAGACCGAGCGCGGTGATCACCATTTCCGGCCATTCGGTCCGGACCTGATCGATCAACGCGCGACTTTCACGCGCGCGAAGATCGACAAAGAGCAAAGCGGGACTCGTCTGTTGCAAGACGGCATCGAGCCGATCCGCGGCGGTGACGTGTCGCGTTTCGGTGAGACTGCGCGTGTAAGCTTTGATGCGCCGCGCAAGATCGACATCTTGCGTGTAAATGATGGAGACGGGCGAAGCGGTCACGCGGCCGCCACCTCGCTGTCGAACCTAACAAGTGGCAGCAAAATATGAAACGCGGTGCCTTTTCTCAGCTCGCTCTCGACTTCGATTTGTCCGCCGTGTTCCTGAACGATGCCGTGGACAACGGAAAGCCCGAGTCCGGTCCCATAATCTTTCGTAGTGAAAAAAGGATCGAAGACGTGGGGGACGTCTTCGCCGCGGATGCCTTCGCCGGTGTCGCGGATGCTGATGCGCAATACTTCATTCGCGGCGCCGTCGCCGTTCGAATGCGCAAGCGCAGCGACCCATTGTTCGTCCGTCGCCAGCGCGGTGCTGACGGTAAGCTCGCCGCCGCTTTTCATCGCGTCCATGGCGTTGATGAAAAAGTTGAGGAAGACCTGCTCGAGTTGGTCGGCATCGGCTCGGATTGTATCAACTTCGGCGCTCCACGACCTAGTTAATTTGATGTCTTTTTGGTAGAGGCGATGGCCGACAAGGAGAAGCGATTTCTCCAGCGTCTCGTGCACGTGAAGCGGTTTGAGGTGCGGCTTGGTCGGGCGGGCGAAGCGCAGGAGCTGATTGACGAGCGAATCGATGCGGTCGATTTCGTGGCCGATCAAATTCGAAAACGTCTCGCGAAAATCGGAGTCCTGATATCGCTCGGGCAAAAGTTGCGCGAAGGTTTTGATGGAGACGAGCGGGTTTTTAATTTCGTGGGCCATGCCGGCCGAGAGCGTGCCGAGACTGGCGAGACGATCGCTCCGGCGAATTTGCAATTCGAGACGTTTCAGCGCGGTGATGTCGGTCAAGACCATGAGCGCGCCGAGTACTTGTCGATCTTCGCCGTGAAAAATGGACGTGCTCGCGCGCACGATGATGCCGTGGTCGCCGAAGCGCAGAACTAATTCGCGATCCTGCTGGCCTTCGCCGGTGCGGAGCGTTTCGCGTAACGGCGCGCGCATCGGCTCCGGCAAGACATCGATGGATTGATCGATGACATGTTGCGCGTCGAGCCCCGTGATGCCCGCGACTTCATTGTTGAAGACGGTGACGCGCTCATCGGTACCTGCGGCGATAACGCCGGTCGTGAGATTTTGCAGCAGGGTCTCGTTGTAAATTTTCGCGTTCTGAACTTCGGTGAACAGCTCCGCGTTATCGATCGCGACGGCAAGCTGTCCGCAAAGAACTTGCAACGCCTCCTGTGCGACAATGCTGTAAATGCGTCCGGAGCGGCGGGGCCCGAGGAGCATGATCGCGGCGAGGTGCTCTCGCGCGAAAATCCCGATGGCCACGGCGATTTTGAGCTGCCGCATGCGCTTGATCAGAACAACGACTTCGCGTGTCGGGCGAATCCGGTGCAATTCGTCGAGCACCACGGGCTCGCGGCGGGTTCTAAGATAATTAGCCACCGGTCCATCGGCGAAAAGATCCATGTTGGTTGCTTTATCAATCGCGCCGACTTGGTAGGCGACCTGGTAGCCGGTCCGCTCGTGCAGCAAGATCGACAATCGATCCGTGCCGACGGCGTTGGCGATGGTATCGCCGAAGCGCTGCAGTAAATCGCGCATCGTTGTGACCGAGGAAAGAATCTCCGCGGCTTTGCTGACGGTCGCGCGAAAGTCGAGCTGATGACTGCTAATGAAAAGACGCTCGGCCAACCGTTGCGAAACGCCGCGCGCGGGCGCCATGGCAAAGGCAATGACGATCGCCGCCGCGACATGCGCAATACTGCGGCCGTTCTCAATCGACGAATGCAACGCGGTTGCGACGAGCCACCACACCATCGCGTAAAGGGCGAGCAAATACGCGCCTAACAAAACGTAGGACATGATGCGACGAAACACCGTGCCCACTTCCATGATTTTCCGCGTCGAAATTCCGTAAGCGACGAGGATGCAGAAGAACACCACGCGAAACGGCGCGAACCAAAGCACGATCGAGGGATCGATGAATCGGCGCAGAATGATGGACAAACCGAGCGTGAAACCAAGCGTGCCGACACCCCCGATGAGGACGAAGCCCAACTCCGCGCGTTCCCCACCGCGCGTTTGCCGAAGGTCGCGCACCGCCGCAATGACCAGCGCGATGTATGCGCCGGCGAAATACAGCGCATATATATAGACGGCATGGCCATAGATCGGCGCCGGCGCCGAGCCCGGAGAAACTACCGCCCCGTGGAGAAAGAACGGCGTTTGGCAGAAAATGACGATCGCTCCCGTGGCAATCAGCCAAGATCGACATCGTCGAAACAAGGTCGGCCAGTTCTCATCGTAGTGGCGGATAGACAGCCGCAGAATATTGAAGGCGGCGAGAATGAGCGCGGCCGCAGCCGATGCGCCGCGAACTCCGATGACGGCAGTTTGTTCAGTATGCGCCGTGAATGCGTAATAAAAACCGGCGAGCCACCCGGCGCCGCACACAGCGAGTAACAGGAACGCCTGATTCGCGCGCCGCTTCGGATTCGATTGAAAGACGACGACGCCGAGGACCAACAACAGCACCAGCGCGACGAGGATTGGGATCGTCGCGGTGTTCATGCGCCGTTCATGCGCTCGACCACCATCGAGCTCGCGCTACCGCCGAGCCCGCGCACATTCATAAGAATGCAATCCAGACGCGTCTTGCGCGCACGTTGCGGAACAAAATCCAAATCGCAGCGTGGGTCGGGGTGATCGAGGTTCGTCGTCGGCACGACGATTTGGTCGCGAAAACTTAAAGCGCAGGCGGCAATTTGAAACGGTCCGCCGGCCGCGAGCGGATTTCCGGTCACACCTTTGATCGAGCTGATCGGAATCGAATACGCGCGCGCACCGAAAACTTCCTTGATGTAACGCACCTCGGCCGCGTCGAGCACCGGGTGCCCGGGTCCGTAAGCGGAAATGTAATCAACATCGGAAACGCTGCGGCCGGCGTTCGCCAGCGCGAAATGCATCGCGTCCATCAAACCGGACGCCGGCAGCGCCGGATCGCGGTCGCGTTGGACGGCGTAGCCAGTTATCTCGAGATATGGTCGCGCACCGCGCGCAATTGCGCGGTCGAGATTTTCCAAAACGAACATTCCCGCGCCTTCCGAAATCACACCGGTGTCCTTGTCCGAATCGAAAGGCCGGCTCGCTTTTGCAGGATCGTCATTGCGGCACGAATTGAGTCCGCTCGCGATGAAACTCGCCAGTCCATGTTTTGTGATTGGAGCATCCGCCCCGCCAGCGATCGCGATTTCTGCTTCGCCGGAACGAATCATGTTCGCGGCCACGATGACCGCATCCAATCCCGACGGACATGCGGATGAAACAGTCGCCGCCTGCGCAACCGCGCCAATCCGATCCGCAATCGTATTCGCTGCCGCCTGCGGCTTCGATGCCGGCAACGCAATCGGCGAAACACCATCGAGTCCTTTGCGGTCGGAATCGGTAAACACGCGTTCGATCACATCGAGCGCGCTCGTGCTCACTCCCACGACCACCGGCGTAGGACTTGGCAAAGTGTGCGGCGACACTTCGATACCTGCGTCCTCGAGTGCCATCATCGTCGCCGCATAAGCAAATTGCGTGTGCCGCGCCATGCGTTTCGGCCGCAGCTCCGGCTCGATGTACAGAAACGGATCGAAATCTTTTACTTCGCCCGCGATCCGACTCTTCAGATCGACTGGGTCGAAAAGCGTGATCGGACCGATCCCGCTCCGGCCCGCGAGCAACGATTCCCAGAATGCATCCAGCCCGATTCCATTCGGGGCGACGATGCCCATACCTGTAATGACAACTCGATTCCGTTTGTTCATCGCACTTCCCTTTCGTCCTTCGGGGCGAGAACTGTCGTGTGCGCGAAGGCAATCCGCGCGCTGACTGAATTTAGAACTGTCGCTGAATGGGTGTCGTTAGTCCAAGAGTTGGCCACGGGTCGATCACGGCTGCACTCTAAGCGTTACATAAAATCGAGTCATTATGTTTTTACAGTTTTTTTCCGCCACTCGTTAGATCGACATTCGGCAAGATCGACAACTTCATCTTGCGCATCGCGCGAATCCGTTTCATTGTCCGCGCGATCTTTCATGGCCGCTTCGCCACGCGCATTTGTGCTTCCCCGCGGCACGCAATTGGCTTCTCTCGCCTGCACGCTCCCATGACGACTCTTGCCGTCGACCAACCTCGCATTCTCATCATCGATGATGAAATCGGACCGCGCGAAAGTTTGCGCATGCTCCTCAAGACCGATTATCACGTTCATACCGCCGATTCCGTCGACGCCGGACTCAAGCTGCTGAAAGAGAAAACGCCCGACGCGATCGTCATGGACATCCGCATGCCGGGCATTACTGGCATCGAAGGTCTGCGCAAAATTCGCGACATTGATCCGCACGTCTCCGTAATCATGCTCACCGGTTTCGGCGCGCTCGACACCGCGAAAGAAGCATTGCGCCTCGGCGCGAACGATTACCTGAGCAAGCCGTTCGATGCTTCCGAAATGCGCAGCGTCATTAGCCGTTACGTTGAACGCACGCGCTTGCAACGCGCCAGCATCAATGCCGCGGCCGAAATTAAAGAATTGAACAATCGCCTTTTGCAGGAGCTGGCGCAAAAAGAACGGCTGGCGTCGTTAGGCCAGGCCTCCGCCGAATTCGTGCACGATCTTGGAAATCCGCTCACCATCGTTTGGGGCTACGTCCAGATGCTCGCGAAACGATTGGAGAAATCCGACGATGGCACGGACAAAAGCGCTTCCCCCATTAACGAGTTGCACATCATCGAAGAGAAAGTGCGCACCTGCCGCGAGCTTCTCACCATGTGGTCGAGCTACGGCAGCGCCGAATCGGTCCGTCACAAAAGTATTTCTGTTTCGTCGGTCGTGCGCGACGTCATCAATGGCGCGGATGCCATCGCCGCG
>JBEEGX010000121.1:0-2680 GCA_041167105.1 Verrucomicrobiota bacterium | reverse complement strand
TCATCGCCGAGCGCATTACGGAGCGCGCCTTCGACCAATTGCGCGCAATGAATTTTTACCGGCGGCAACGGTCCGAGGGACGCCGACAATTCCTCACCCGACATCGATTTCGCTTCGTCCGGGGTTTTCCCCTTCAACATTTCCGTCGCCACACTCGCGACCGCGATCGCGGTCTGACATCCGAACGATTGAAATGTCGCGCGATCGATCACTTTCTTGCCGTCCTCTTCGCGAAACTTGATCCACATCCGCAACATATCGCCGCAATCAGCGCTGCCCACCGTGCCGACGGCATCCGCGTCCTTCATCTCGCCAAGGTTCTGCGGATTGCGAATCGCTTCCTCGATTTTCTTTTCAGTGTCGTCAGACATGTTCCAAATGATATCGCGGCAATTTTGGGTCGACATCGACACTCCACGCGTCGATTCCGCCGCGCAGCGCTTTCACTTCCGCGAAACCGTGTCCTTGAAAATACGCCGCGGCGTCGAGACTGCGCGTGCCGTTGTGATCATAAATCACCGTCGATATTTCGGGCGATAATTGCGACATCAACTCCGCCGTGAACAAATGCGCATTGTCGATCTTGACCGCATCGAACTCTTCGCGCGTGCGCACATCGACGAGTTGGATCTTGTCACCACGCTCGAGTCGTTCTGCTAATTCGCGCGGCTCGATCTGCATCGCGCGCTCCGCTTCTTCGCTCGCGATGATGTGATCGATCGCAAGATCGACATCGACATTTTCGTTGCGCGCGCAAACTCCCGCCAGCGTTTCCTCCGGCGAAAACCCGCAACTGCTGCAGCCGCCGATGTGATACTTGCGGAACAACGCGCGCTGGGCCCCGGGGAATTGCTCCAGCAATTCCCGCATCGTGATATTCGGATCGATTGATGTCGCATTCATCGCTCGCCAAAAATGTAGCGGCGGTCTATGACCGTCGCAAACATCGTCAATGAACGCCGAGCAACAGCGTCTCGCGGAAAATCAATCGCCGGACGAGCCGTGGTATTTCTGGGGCCCGTATCTGGCCGAGCGCGCCTGGGGCACGGTGCGTGAGGATTACAGCGCGAATGGAGACGCCTGGAATTATTTGCCGCACGATCACGCTCGTTCGCGCGCCTATCGCTGGAACGAGGACGGCCTCGCCGGCATTTCCGATTTCAAAGGCCGACTCTGTTTTGCCTTCGCATTTTGGAACGAGCACGATGCGTTTTTGAAAGAGCGACTCTTCGGAGTGAGCGGGCCGGAGGGAAACCACGGCGAGGATGTGAAGGAGCTTTATTGGTATACCGACGCGACGCCGAGCCACAGTTACATGTCGATCTTGTACCGCTATCAGCAGGCCGCGTTTCCGTACGATGAGCTCGTAAGGCAAAGCGCTGCGCGTTCGAAACAAGATGGCGAATTCGAAATTTCGGACACCGGCGTATTCGCCGAAAATCGTTTCTTCGACATCGCGATCGAGTACGCGAAAGCGTCGCCGTTCGACATTTTGATTCGCGCCACCGCGACAAACCACGGGCCGGAACCGGCGCCGCTGCATTTGCTGCCGACGATTTGGTTTCGCAACACCTGGAGCTGGGGACGCGACAATGACAAACCGAGTCTCCAGGAACGGAACGCAACCGATATCCAACTAACGCATCACGCGCTCGGCGCCTACCATCTGCATTGCGAAAGCGCCGAGCGTCTGCTCTTCACCGAGAACGACACGAACCTCGAGCGACTCTGGGGCGTTCCGAATCACTCACGCTACGTAAAGGATTTGATCAACGACGCGGTTGTTCAAGACACGATCGACATCGTCAATCCGAACAAAGTCGGAACGAAAGCGGCGGCGCATTATCGATTCCTCATCGCGCCCGGCGAAAGCGTCTCGATCCGTTTGCGCCTGCGACATGAAGATGTCGATCTTGGCAAGCCATTCAAAGATTTCGACAAGGTCTTCGCTGCGCGCAAAGCGGAAGCGGATGAGTTTTACGCGCAGCTATCGCCGAGTTGCCTAACAAGCGATCATTGCGCGGTTCAGCGACAAGCGCTCGCCGGATTGATTTGGAACAAACAATTCTACCATTACATCGTCGAGCAATGGCTCGAGGGCGATCCGGCGCAACCGGCGCCGCCTAACGAACGCAATTCCGGACGTAATGCCGATTGGGGCCATCTCTACAACGAGCGCGTTATGTCGATGCCGGATAAGTGGGAATATCCCTGGTACGCATCGTGGGACCTCGCGTTTCACTGCATCCCGTTTGCACTTGTAGATCCTGCATTCGCCAAATCGCAGATCGACATCGTCGTGCGCGAATGGTTCCAGCATCCGAACGGGCAAATCCCCGCTTACGAATGGAATTTCAGCGATGTGAATCCGCCGGTGATCGCGTGGGCGGCGTGGCGCGTTTATCAGATCGAGCGCAAACAAACCGGCAAAGGCGATCGCGCATTTCTCGAAACCATCTTCCACAAAATGTTAATCACGTTCACCTGGTGGGTGAATCGCAAGGACTCGACCGGCCGCAACATTTTCGAAGGCGGATTCCTCGGCCTCGACAACATCGGCGTGTTCGATCGCAGCGCGCGTTTTCCTGACGGCAGTCATCTGGAGCAGAGCGACGGCACAAGTTGGATGGGAATGTTTTCGCTCAACCTCATGCGCATCGCGATCGAGCTCGCGGCCGAA
>JBEEGX010000120.1:0-10372 GCA_041167105.1 Verrucomicrobiota bacterium | reverse complement strand
GGATAACGCAGAAACCATTGCTCGCTCAAACGCGGTTCGATGACCGCTTCGCTGCGATCGCTGATACCGATGTTGTTTTCGTGCGGCTCGGTTTTGGAAAGTAGTTGTCGATCTTGCAAGAGCTCGGCGGATTTCTTGCGCGCTTCGAAACGGTCGAGCCCGTCCAACTCCGGCACCGCCGGACAGTTTATTTTCCCGTTCGGATGCAGAACGTCGATGACCGGGAGCTTGTGGCGCTGCCCAATTTCGAAATCGAGTTTGTCGTGCGCGGGCGTGACTTTGAGGATGCCGGTGCCGAATTCGGGATCGATCGCGTCGTCGGCGACGATCGGAATTTTCTCGCGAGCGAGCGGGCGCCAAACATTTTTGCCGACAAGATCGACATAACGCTTGTCGTTAGGGTGAACGGCCAGACCGGTGTCGGCCATGATCGTCTCCGGACGCGTCGTCGCGACTTCCAAAAACTTTCCCGGTTGATCGACAAGTTCGTAGCGGACGTAGTACAGATTTCCGCGCTGCGGTTTGCTGATGACTTCCTCGTCGGAGACCGCGGTCTGCGCAGCCGGGTCCCAATTGATCATGCGTTTGCCGCGATAGATCAGCCCTTTGTCGTAAAGATCGACAAACACTTTTTCGACAGCGCGGACGTAGGCGTCGTCCATGGTGTAGCGCTGCCGCGACCAATCGCACGAACAGCCGAGGCGTTTGAGTTGCTGAATGATGATGCCGCCATGTCGATCTTGCCATTCGAGCACGCGCTCGAGAAATTTTTCGCGGCCGAGATCGTGGCGCGAAACGCCTTCGTTTTTGCGCAGCCATTTTTCGACCGCCGTCTGCGTGCCGATGCCGGCGTGGTCCATTCCCGGGAGCCATAAAACTTCGTGACCAAGCATGCGCGCGCGTCGTGAAAGAATGTCCTGGATGGTGTCGTTGAGCACGTGACCCAAAGTCAGGACGCCGGTGATGTTCGGCGGCGGCATGACGATGGAGAACGGCGGCTTCGACGATTTTGCGTCGGCAACGAAATCGCCATTGTCGATCCAACGTTGATACCATTTTGGCTCAACCGTTTTCGGATCGTAAGTTTTCGAGAGCTCCGCCATCGGCTTGAATCATCCGAGGCGCAGCCGCGATTGCAAAATGAAAACAACGCGGCCAACTTCCCGGCGCATGTCGGCAGGCAAAACGCTCGCACTCGTCGTTTTCGTTTTAATCGGCGCGGCTGCGTTTGCCGCGACCGATTGGAGCGTGATCAAACAATCGGGCCGCGATTACGTCACCTTCAGCAACGTCGCGCACTTCTATCAATTCCCCGAATACACGCGCGTCAGTCACACCGTGTCGTTGCGCAGTCAGCGTCGCGGCATGCGGGCGGAAGCAGGCAAGAGCGAGCTTTATATCAACGGCGTGCGCTTCTTCACCGATTTCCCGATTCTTTCCGGGCCTAACGACGAGCTCATCTCGGCGATGGACGTGGCGAAAATCATCGAGCCGGTGATTCGGCCTAACAAAATCAAAAACTCGCACAAGATCGACATCGTCATTCTCGATCCCGGCCACGGCGGGAGCGATAACGGCGCGTCCAACAGTTGGGGCTCGGAGAAAACCTTCACGCTCGATGTCGCAAATAACGCGCGCCAGCAGCTCATGGCCGCGGGTTACAAAGTGGAAATGACACGCACGAACGACAAATATGTTTCGCTCGAAGACCGGGTAAGTTTCGCGAATAAATTTCAGAATGCCGTCTTCGTTAGCATTCATTTCAACTGGAGCGGCAACGCTGAAGGGGTGGAGACGTATTCGCTCGCGCCCGCCGGCGTTATTTCGAACGCAGTGCTTGATCGCGAAACGGCTTTCGCGAATACCGGCTGGTGCCCGGGCAATGCCGAGGATGAAAAGAACATCGCGCTGGCCGCAGCCGTGCACGCTTCGGTCCTGACGAAGATGTCGATGTTCGATCGCGGCGTGAAACACTCGCGCTTTTCCGTTTTGCGCAACGCGAAAATCCCATCGGTACTGGTCGAGTGCGGATTTCTCAGCAGCACCGCGGAAGGCCAGCGCATCGCCACGCCGGTGTATCGACAACAACTCGGCTTCGCCATCGCGCAAGCGGTGAAGAATTACGATGCGGCGGTGAACTTCCGCGCGGAAGGCGGCACGTTCGCCAGCGCGCGCACTTCGCTACCGCCGCATTCGCGTCCGATTACCGAGCCGCTCTCGGCGTATGTTCCGCCGGCGCCGGCGGCGCAACTCGAAAAACCGTCCATCTCGATCAATGCCGGCGAATAAAAGATCGACATCTTCTAATGAGAGACCCATCGGCGTTTTCGATTCGGGCATCGGCGGACTCACCGTCGTCAAAGCGTTGCGCGATGTTCTGCCTAACGAAGATATTTTTTATCTCGGCGACACGGCGCGCGTGCCGTACGGAAACAAAAGCGCGGAGACGGTCGAGCGTTACGCGATCGAGCTCGCCAATATCCTGACGCGCGAAGATGCGAAAGTAATTATCGTCGCGTGTAACACTGTTTCGTCCGTCGCCATTCCAAAATTGCGCGCACATGTTTCCGTGCCGGTCATCGGCGTGATCGAGCCCGGCGCGCAGGCAGCAATCGCGACCACGCGCAATCGTCACGTCGGCGTCATCGGCACGCGGGCGACCATTCGCAGCGGCGCATATGAGAACGCGTTGCGCGCGCTCAACGTGCATGCGCGCGTGACGAGCCGGGCGTGTCCGTTGCTCGTGCCATTAATCGAGGAAGGATTGCTCGACGACAAGGTGACGGATCAGGTGATCGCGCGTTACCTCGAACCGATGATCGCTGAGGGAATCGACACGCTTGTTCTCGGGTGCACGCATTATCCGCTGCTCGCGCCGGCGATCGCGCGCTCGTTAGGCGAGGAAGTAAAGCTGGTCGATTCGGCGCAGAACTGCGCGACGGCTGTGCGTAATTTGTTAGATCGACAATCGCTAAGATCGACATGTAGTGGCGGCGGAAGTTTGCGCGTCGCGCTCACTGACGCAGCCGACAATTTCCTCAACGTCGCGCGCGACGCTTTGCAGTTGGAGATCGGCGAGGTCGAGCTGCGCGCGTTGTCGTAAATGCGACCGCACGAAACCACGCGCGCGCCGTGGGGCCAACTGTTCGCGGACATGGCGCTGTGGCTCGCACTGGTTCTTTTGTTTCTCGCGTTTCGCATCACGTTGTTTTGTCTCTTCGGCGCTCGCGTTTCGCCATCGCCGAATGCGGACGCACTCATGCGTTGCCTGAATACCGGGCTGCGCTCGGACAGCTGTGCAGCGACATGGGCGTTGCTGCCATCGCTTAGTTTCACACTCTTTGGATTTGTTAGGCCGCTGGGGATGTGGCACGCGATTATTCGACGGCTGACGATCATCATCGTCCTCCTCCTATGCGCGCTGATTTTCGTGACCGACGTCGCGTACTTCGCCGAATACGACAATCAATTTGATCATTGGATCTTCGGGCTCATCTACGACGATCGCGCGGCGATTCTGGCGACAATTTGGAAAACGTATCCGATCGTATGGGTCGCTTTGCTCACCGCAGTCGCGGTCGCGGTGAGCGCGTGGCTGCTTAATAAATTATGCGCGGTGGCGGCAGCGGCGGAAGCGCCGGCGCTACTTGGAACGCGATGGTTACGTGCCGTTGCGATTGTTGTGATCGCGCTTTGGACATTCGTCGGCACAACGGTGTGGCTCGGAAAAAATCTCGCAGGATTAAAGAACGCCGCCGCGACCGGCGATGTGTTTCTGAATAAGATCGTGCTCAATCCGTTCTTCGCGTTGCGCTACGCCGTTTGGCAGGAGACAACGATGCAAAAATCCGCCGGTCTGCGCTTGTTTTTACCGGATGGAAATATTCGTGCGGCGGCGACGGCGCTTTATCCCGGCGGGGAAAACGCCGCTACGGTCGATGATTGCCTGAAGCGCGTCGCACCGGGCCATGTCGATCCAGCGCCCAGCCACATTTTCATCGTCGTCATGGAAAGCTTCGACGCGTGGGCGATGCAACCGGAATACGCGGATCTTCACCTGACCGATCGCGTGAGCGGACTCGCGCGCGACGGGTTGCACGTGCGCGGTTTCATCTCATCGGGCATCGGCACGATCCAAAGTCTCGGCGTGTTCATTACCGGGCTGCCGTTTTCGCGCGTGCTGGTAAATTATCGTGCGACCGTTCGCGAAGGCGTGCCGACGGCTTCCGCGCGCATCTTCAAACAGCTCGGTTATCGGCCGCGTTTTTTTTACGGCGGATTTTTGAGCTGGCAACGCGTCGGCCAATTCTGCCGCGAACAGGGTTTCGAAGATGTGTACGGCGGTGATCAAATGGGCCTGCGCTCAAGCGGGAACGAATGGGGCGTAAACGATGAAGATCTATTTCGCTTTGTTCTTCAACACACCGGAGCCGAGCCGACATTCAACTTGATCATGAGCACATCGTATCATCCGCCCTACAGCGTCGATGTGGAGAAAGAGGGGTTCGATCCGAGTGCGCTCAAAGCGAATCCGATGTGCGCGAAGCTTTCTCGACAACAACTGCGCGTTCTCGGGCACCTTTGGTATTCCGACAAACGCGTTGGCGATTTCGCGGAAAAAGCCGAACGCGAACTGGAACGTCCACTCATCGCCATCACCGGCGATCATTATTCACGAAAGCAATACGTCTCGGCGCGTCCCAATCACACCCTGTTCGAAGAGCTGGCGGTGCCGCTCGTTCTCTCCGGCCCGAAATCGCTCGCGCACGTTCGCCCGCCCGAGGCGCTCGCCGGCAGTCATCTCGATGTCTTACCGACGCTCATTGATCTGGCGGCGCCCGCCGGTTTCGCTTATCACGCATTCGGCCGCGATTTATTGGACAACTCGCAACCGCAGGTCGGCTTCGGCACCAACAGCGTCATCGGTCCCGACTTCATTTTGAAAATCAACGACCCCGCGCACGTGGAAGATCTTCACGGCCTACGCAAGATCGACATCGACGGCGAAGCCATGGCGCTGAAATATCGCCAGCTCCATGCGCTCGGATGGTGGCGCGCCATGAAAGGGAATCAATGGCCCGCGCCGAAAGATCGGCGCGATTAATCAACAGCGCTTTGCCGGAGATTTCTTCGATTTCGGCAAGCTCTGCACGACGAGATCGAACGAGTGGTCGATCATCTCGCAGAGTTCGGCGTCCGGAATTCCGCTATCGATCTCGACGGTGTTCCAATGTTTTTTGTTCATGTGATAACCGGGCCGCACCTGCTCGAAGCGATCGCGCAATTCGAGCGCAAGATCGGGGTCGCATTTCAAGTTCGCCGTCGGGGGAATTTCATCGAGCGAAGCGAGCGCGAACATCTTGCCGCCCACTTTAAACACGAGCGTGTCTTCGCCGAACGGTGTGTCTTCAACCGCTCCCGTTTTCGTTAGGCAGTATTCGCGAAAGTCTGCGAGATCCATCAGGCGATGCGCGATAGCAACAGCTCGCGGAGATCTTTGATCGGGACGCGCTCCTGTTTCATCGAATCGCGTTCGCGCAAGGTGACGGTGTCGCGCAAGGCGGCATCTTTTTCGCCGAGCGTTTCGAAATCTACCGTCACGCCAAACGGGGTGCCGATTTCATCCTGCCGACGGTAACGACGACCGATGGCACCGCTCTCGTCGTAAAAGACAAACATGTGCGGCCGCAAAAGATCGACAATCTCCTTTGCCTTGGCCACGAGCGGCTCCTTGTTTTTGAGCAGCGGGAAGATCGCGCATTTCACCGGCGCCATCCGCGGATGGAATCGCAAGACCGTGCGCGTTTCCATTTTACCTTTGTCATCCGGCGCCTCGTCTTCGGTGTACGCTTCGCAAATCAATGCCAGCACGGTGCGATCGACCCCGGCGCTCGGTTCGACTACGTGTGGAATAAATTTCTCTTTCGTTTCGTCATCGAAATATTCCAACGACTTGCCGCTGGCCTTTTGGTGCTGCGACAAATCGTAGTCGGTGCGATACGCGACGCCTTCGAGCTCCTGTCGGCCGAACGGAAACTCGTATTCGATGTCGTATGTGCCCTTCGAATAAAACGCGCGGTCGGCGTCCGGAACGCTGAGCACGTGCAATTTGTCGCGCGAAAGGCCGATGTTCTCGTAAAACTTCAGCCGCTCCTCCTTCCAATACGCGAGCAATTCCATCCCCTGCTCCGGCCGGCAAAAATATTCCAGTTCCATTTGTTCGAACTCGCGTGAACGAAACGTGAAATTGCGCGGATTGATTTCGTTGCGAAACGCCTTCCCAATTTGCGCGATGCCGAACGGCAATTTTTTGCGTGCCGTTTCGAGAACGTTTTTGAATTGCACGAAAATCGACTGCGCGGTCTCCGGCCGCAGATACGCGATCGAACTTTCGTCCGCCGCCGCGCCGACATGCGTTTCGAACATGAGATTGAACTGGCGCGCTTCGGTTAAATCTTTGCCGCCGCAAACCGGACACTGCTTCTTGTCGCTCAGTTGATCGGCGCGCAGGTGCGCCTTGCAAGATCGACAATCAACCATTGGATCGCTGAAACCTGCGACGTGACCGGATGCGTTCAGCGCCGCTGGATGCGTCAGAATCGAACCATCGAGACCGACCACGTCGTCGCGCTGGTGCACCATCACCTGCCACCAATAATCTTTCAGATTACGCTTAAGCTCGGTGCCTAACGGACCGTAATCCCAGACGCCATTCAGCCCGCCGTAGATTTCGCTCGATTGGAAAATGAAACCGCGCCGCTTGCACAGGCTAACGATTTTCTCCATCCGCTGGTTGTCGATCTTACCCGCGGTCATTTCGTAAGATCGACAATCGCTATTTCGCGACCGTCACTTCGGTCTTCACCGAATTCGCAATGAAACAATTGTCGTGCGCGGCGTGATGCATTTTGTCGAGCTCTTCCGCCGTCGGCTGCTTCTCGCCGGACCATTTTAACTTCGGCCGAAGCTCGACGCGCGTGATCGCCATTTTGCCATCGGCATTCTTCTCCATGTGGCCAACCGCTTCGTCGGAATACTCATCGAGGACAAATTTCTGCTTACACGCGATCGCGAGAAACGTGAGCATGTGACAACTCGAAAGCGACGCCACGAACGCTTCCTCCGGATCGACATTCTTCGGATCGCCGAGATAAACCGGCGCGGCCGTCGCCGTCATTTCATGGCCGCCATCGAATTTCCACGTGTGATTGCGCGGATACTTCTGGTATTCGAACGGCGTCTCGCCGCGTTGCCAGGTGAGAGAGACTTTGTGTTCGGACATGCTGTTACATAGAACGCAGCGTTGAATTCGCAAGCAAGGCCGCGCGCTTGTAATTTCTACTTTCTACTTTCTAATTCCTACTTTCCGAGCGCGGTTAGCTCAGTGGTAGAGCGCTTGCTTCACACGCAAGAAGTCGCAGGTTCGAACCCTGCACCGCGCACCATTTGCAAGATCGACAATCACTTCGAGCGCAACGGCCGCTCACTTCGATAATTTTCTATGGCGTCTTGGAACGGCTGAATGCGAGACTTAGCGTGCATTCCTCAGGTTTGGGTCGCGCAACGGCCGCTGGTTTTGGTAAAGATCGACATCGTCCTCCAGCTCGCGGGCAAGATCGACATCGTTATTTGCGCGCGCGATCTGCAGCGCGATCTGCGCGGTAGCTTTCGCGTCATCGAAGCGCCCGATCTCCGCCTGCGCTGCCGCCATTGTGCGGATGAACACCACGTTGGTGCCGTCGGAATGTTGATCGGCGACACGCGCGAGTTTCAACGCGCGCGCACCGTCGCGCAATGCATCCTCCGGCGTTGTCGCGAGCACCCACGCGAGATTGTTCGCGGCCAAGGCGGCATGCGGCGCAGCTTTCAAAGCTGCATCGTAATGCGCGATCGCGTCGCGCAATCGATGCTTCTGCAGAAGCGCGTTCGCGAGACTGATGCGCGCATCGATATCGTCCGGTCGCAACGAAAGCACCTTCTCGTATTCACCAATGGCCGCATCGATGTCACCCGTTTGCGCGAGCACGACCGCGAGATTGTAATGTGCATCCGGATAACGCGGCTGCATCTCGGTCGCCGCGCGCAAATGGCTGATCGCTTGATCGACATCGCCGCGCTGGGCAAATGCGAAACCCAAGTTCGTATAAATGAGCGCGAGGCTCAGATCGTAATGCGAATGCGAGCTGCGGCCGCGAAGATTGAGCGCGGTTTGCAAATGCGCGAGCGCGTCATCGTTGCGGCCGCGTTCGATCAGGACAATGCCCATGTTCGTATGCGCGACGTCGTTCTCCGGCGAAACCGCGAGTGCGTGCGTCCAAAGTATCTCGCTGTTTTTCCACACGCGCGTTTGCTTCCACGCACATGCGGTTAACGACAGCACCACCACGACTGCCGCCGCGGCAACAATCTCGCGTCGCCATCGCAAGCTCGTTGCAAGATCGACAATCAACCATGTGAGCGCGATGACGAGACCGATCTGCGGCAGATAGGTGTAACGGTCGGCGTGACCTTGCAGACCCACTTCGATAATGCCGATGACCGGTAACAGCATCGCCACATACCAAAGCCAGCCCACGAACAAATACGGTTTAGTTAGGCGCGAACGAAACGCCGCGATCGTGATCGCAATGAGCAACGCCGCGGCCGAAGCGACCTGCCACATCGCGAGATGATTCTCCGGATGCGGATAGAAGACGATTAGATCGCTCGGCCAAAACAGTTGGCCGATGTAAAGGACGTAACTGACGACCGCGTTCTCAATTCGCCACGGCACGGGCAATTGCGCGAGCGCTCCCGGCGAATGTTCCTGAATGACGTAGGTCACAATGCCGAGGACTAACGACATCGCAAAGAGTGGAATTTTTTCGATCAGCAACCTCGACGATGTCGATCTTGCGAGCGGCCAGTAGTCGATGAGCAACAGAACGAGCGGCAGCGTCACCAGCATCGGTTTCGACATGAGGCCGCATGCGGCCAAGATCGACATCGTCATGTAACGACGAAGTGACGGTCGCCGCGCGTACTGCGCGTAAGCGATGAGCGTGAGCATGAAGAAGAACGCGCTGAGCACATCTTTGCGTTCGGCGATCCATGCGACCGATTCGACACGCAGCGGATGAATCGCGAACACGCCGGCGACGAACGCGCTCGACCAAATTCGGCCGGTGGTTGTGCGAAGAAATGCGAAGAGCAAAAGTACCGCGCATGTGTGCAGCGCGACGTTCACGGCATGGTGCGCGCGCGGTCGCAGCCCGAACAGTTGGCAATCGAGCATGTGCGAGATGGTCGTGAGCGGGTGCCAATTTCCGGCGTGAGCGTGCGCGAACGCCCAGGCAATTCCCGCCATCGTTAGGCCGCCGTTCACCTGCGGCACTTGCGTCACGTAAACGCGATCGTCGTAGTTCACGAAATCGTGCGCGAGCGTCTGGCCGAACACGATCCAGACGAGCGCGACCAGCAAGATCGACAACGTAACTTCGCGCAGCTTCATTCGCGTCGAGGCTCTTCGCGGTAAGGCTTTCGTTCGTGATAGAGTGATAATTCGTAGCGCAATGTTTGCGCAAGCGGCTCGTTCTTTTGTTGCGCAGTTAATCCCAACGCGTGTTCGGCCGCATCGATTGCCGACGCAAAATCGCCGTTCTCCGCGTAGGCCGCAGCGAGAGTGCGGAAAATGATCGGCACATCACCGCCGGGCAAGCGCGAAACTTTTTGCGCGAGCGCGACCGCCGTTGCGCCATCGCGCATGCTCGCATCCGGACACGTCGCGAGAGCCCACGCGAGATTGTTGAGCGCATTGCCATCGTTCGGGTCGAGCGCGAGACTCGCGCGCCAGTGCACCACAGCATCGCGCGCACGGCCGGCGGGATACAGGACCGCACCGAGCTCATTGTGCGCATCGATGTCGTTCGGGAAATCTTTCAGAATTGTTTCCCAATGGACGATGTTCGACGCGAGGGAATGCGCGGAGTATTCCGCGTTTTGGCCGCGGTCGCGAAAGGCGATCGCGATGTTGGTGTGCGCGGTTTGATTATTTTTAGTGACCGCCAGCGTGTGCGTCCAAATTGAAACGCTGTCGCGCCAGAACGTCGTTTGGTGAAAGGCGGTGAGCGTTAACGCCGCGATGATGATTGCTCCGGCGCTGCTGAGGATGAGGTCGCGACGTGGCCATGATCGCGCAAGATCGACAATCGTCCATGTCATCGCGATCGTTAGGCCAATGTGCGGCAAATACACGAAGCGGTCGGCGTGCGCCTGCAATCCGGCTTGCATGAAGCCGAGCACCGGAAACACCAGCGCGAGGAACCAGCACCAGCCGACGAGCACATACGGGTGCCGCCGCCTAACGAGCAGCGCAATTGCCGTGATGAGCGCG
>JBEEGX010000119.1:0-2540 GCA_041167105.1 Verrucomicrobiota bacterium | reverse complement strand
CGCTCAATGCGACAAGCGCGTGTGCGCGTCCTCCTCAAGCCATCGCCACAGATCGTTCAATCGGCGGGCGACTTCGCTTTTGCTCTCGCGTAATTGTTCGGGTGAAAATTTTTCGCCGGCGGGTCGGCGTTGCGCGAAAAGGTAATACTTGATCTTCGGCTCGGTCCCGGACGGCCGCACCGCGATACGCGTTTGATCGACAAGTTCGAAGATCGACATCTTCTCTTTCGGAATCTCGTCGCCTTCCACGTCGCGAATTGTTTCGGTCGCGAAATTGGTAATGCCTTTCACCGTGGTGCCGAGCATTTCCGGCGGCGGATTCTTTGCGTACGACTCAACCAGGCGTGAGATCTTCACCGCGCCTTCCGCGCCTTCGAAGAGTAACGAGTCGTTTTTCTCCTCGAAGTAACCGAACGTCGCAAAAATTTCGTCGAGCAATTCGTCCACCGTCTGTCCGCGCGACTTCGCGTACGTTGCTACTTCGCAAAACATAATGACGGAACCGTTGCCATCTTTGTCCCGCACGAAATCGGCGCCGCTGTAGCCGTAGCTTTCCTCGCCGCCGAAAACATAGAACGAGGAATGTTTCAATCGGAGCGCGCGCGTTTCCTCTTCGCTAAGATCGACATATTCTTTTCGCAGCGATTCGGGAATGGCGCGCTCGTATTTCGTTAGCTTTGCGCCGATGTATTTGAAACCGGTCAGCGTCTCGACGCAACGCAATCCGAAATGTTCTGCGATCGCTTTCTGGAGATCGGTCGTGACGAAGGTTTTGATAATCACACCGCGCGCCGCGTTTTCCTTGTTCAGAATTCCGAGCTCAAAAAATTTCTTGGCGCGGTAATACGCCATGAGCGAGCCGATCTGATTTCCGGTCAGCAATTTCATTTCGCGCGCGCGCATTCGCACCGCCACACCCATGCGGTCGCAATCGGGGTCGGTCGCAATCACGAGATCGGCATTTGTTTTTTGCGCAAGATCGACAGCCATCTTTAGCGCGTCGGCATTTTCCGGGTTCGGCGATTTTACCGTTGGAAATGCGCCGTCGAATTTGTCCTGGTCGGGCACGACTTCGAAACTGAATCCGAGTTTTTGCAGCATCGGCTTGGTGATGACGCCGCCGGTTCCGTGAATCGGTGTGAAGATAATGCGCAGCGATTTCGCTTTCGAAATCAATTCGCGATCGAGCACGAGCGTTTCGAGCCGTTGCATGTAGGCAAGATCGACATCTTCGCCTAACGTCGTGATCTCGCCTTTTTTAATTTGGGACGAGACGGAGCTCGTCCCTCCAGCGTTGACCTTCGCGATAATGCCGCTGGCATGCGGCTCGACCACCTGCGCGCCATCTTCGAAGTAAACTTTGTAGCCATTATCGTGCGGCGGATTGTGCGACGCGGTGATGACGACCCCGGCCGTCGCGCGCAAATATCGAACGGCAAAGGACAGCTCCGGAGTCGAGCGCGGACCATCGAAGACAAACGCATCACAGCCATTCTCAGCCGCGACCTTCGCCGCCAACTCCGCGAATTGTTTCGAAAAAAATCGAGTGTCGTACGCGATCACCAGTTTCGGTTTGGCCGAATCACCCTGTCCATTTTTCCACTCGCGTAAGTAAACAACGAGTCCACGAGTGGCGCGCGAGATGTTGAAAAAATTCATCGCGTTCGTGCCGACGCAGGGGAACTGCGGCGGCCAATCGTTAGGCGCGTCGCCGCGTTCGGCGCGCGTTACCACTTTGCCGATGGTGCGCCCACGCAATCCGCCCGTGCCGAAGGCAAGCGTTTTGTAGAAGCGATCGTTGAGCTCGTCCCACGTGGCGCCCTCGACCAATTCTTCGATGGCGCGCGTCGTGACCGGATCGTTTTCAGCGAGAGAGTCGCGAATATTTTTCCGCGTCGATGCGAGCAGCTTTCCGCCCGCATTGTCGATCTTCGCCGTGAACGCGCTCATGTGCGGCGGAATTTCGATTGCCGCGAGCGCAATTCAAGGCTTTCGTCGCAAACGCCGCCATGAACATTCACGAGTACCAGGCGAAGGAGCTGTTGCAGAAGTTCGGCGTGGCGACGACGCGCGGGAAAGTCGCTTCGACGGCGGAGGAAGCGGAAGCGATCGCGCGTGAGATTTGCCGCGGTCAGCCCGTGGCACAATCGCTCCAACCCAGTGATGCCGCTCCGCCGCGCGAGGCCGGGCGGGATTCGGCAAAGGAAGATGTCGATCTTGTGGTCAAAGCGCAGGTGCACGCCGGCGGCCGCGGCAAGGGAACATTCGCGAATGGATTTAAAGGCGGCGTGCATGTGGTGAAATCGCCTAACGAGGCGCGTGAAGTCGCGGGCAAGATGCTCGGGCAAACTTTGGTCACGCATCAAACCGGCGCGCAAGGTCGCGTCGTGAATAAAGTTCTCATCGCCGAATCGGCCGATATCGCGCGCGAAATTTATTTCGCCATCCTGCTCGATCGCGCGACCGCTGCGCCGTTGATCGTCGCGAGCACGGAAGGCGGTGTGGAGATCGAAACTGTGGCGGCGAAAACGCCCGAGAAG
>JBEEGX010000118.1:0-38851 GCA_041167105.1 Verrucomicrobiota bacterium | reverse complement strand
AGTGCTCGTTTACGCCGGCGCGGTCATGGTGCTGTTCCTCTTCATCATCATGCTGCTCGATCTGCGCGTGGAAAATCTGCGCCGGATTAACTGGCCGGCCACGATCGGTGGCGCGGCGGTCGCGCTTGTGTTTTTGATTCAGGTCTTTTCCGTCATCGGCCGTTTATCGACCGCCGGTAAACCATTTCCGCCTCTCACAAGATCGACAATCGACGACGTGCACAACATTGGCGCGGCGCTTTTCATGAATTTCAACTTCCCCTTCCAGCTCATCGGCGTGCTCGTCCTCGTCGCCACCATCGGGGTGGTCGTTCTGAGCAAACGCGAATTGCCTAACAAATGATCACGCTCGGCCATTACCTCTGCGTCAGCGGCATGCTTTTCACCATCGGTTTCGCCGGCGTCATGTTGCGCCGCAACATCGTGATCATTTTGATGTCGCTCGAACTCATGCTGAACGCCGCGAATCTTTCGCTTGTCGCCTTCTCCCGTTTCCATGTCGATCCAGCGACCGGGTTGCCTAACTACAATGCGCAGGTCTTTGTCTTCTTCATCATCACCGTCGCCGCCGCTGAGGTGGCGGTCGGACTCGCTGTCATCGTCGCACTTTATCGCGTGCGCCAGACCACGCACATCGAAGACATCAACACGCTGAAGTTTTGAATTTCACGACCAACAGCAACCTGCCCTGGTACGTTTTATTGTTGCCGCTTTTCTCGGCGGCGGTAATCACACTCTTCACGCGACGATGGAAAACGCTCAGCAGTTACATCTCGGTCGCCGCCGTGCTCGCTAGTTTCGCGTGTAGTTGCGCAATCTTTCGTAAGATCGACATCTCCGCCGCGGAAATAACGTGGCTCGATCTCGGCGGCATCTTCAAAGTGTCGATCGCATTCACCCTCGATCAGATGAGCAAGATGATGTTGCTCATCGTCACCGGCGTCGGATCGCTCATTCACATCTACTCGTTAGGTTACATGCGCAACGACGAAGGCAAATCGCGTTACTTCGCCGCGCTCTCGCTCTTCATGTTCGCCATGCTCGGCATCGTGCTCGCGAATAATTTCGTGATGATGTTCATCTTTTGGGAGCTGGTCGGTTTCACTTCGTATGTGCTCATCGGGCATTGGTTCACGCGCGACGCCGCGGCCGATGCGGCCAAGAAAGCTTTCCTAACGAATCGCGTCGGCGATTTCGGTTTCATGCTCGGCATTCTCATGATCTGGGCGGCGACGGGAACGATTGTGTTCGACGACATGGTTCCAAAGATGTCGATCTTAACGAGCAACTCGGGATTTCTCACCATCACCGCGCTGCTCATTTTTTGCGGCGCCGCTGGCAAGTGCGCGCAATTTCCGCTGCACGTGTGGTTGCCCGACGCGATGGAAGGTCCCACTCCGGTGAGCGCATTGATCCACGCCGCCACGATGGTCGCGGCCGGTGTTTACATGCTCGCGCGTGTCGCCTTCATTATTCAAGCATCGCAAACCGCGCTCCTCGTCATCGCGTGGATCGGCACGATCACCGCCGTGATGGCGGCATTGATTGCGACGCAACAGGACGACATCAAACGCATTCTCGCCTACTCCACCCTTTCGCAACTTGGCTACATGGTGATGGCCATCGGCCTAACGAGCAACGAAGCCGCGCTTTTCCATCTCTTCACGCACGCATTTTTCAAAGCGCTGCTCTTTCTCGGCGCTGGCAGCGTGATCATCATGCTGCATCACGAGCAAAACATTTGGAAGATGGGCGGCCTAACGAAACGATTGCCCATTACGTTTCTCACATTCGGCGTCGGCGCGCTGGCGCTCATGGGCCTGCCGCCGTTCAGCGGGTTTTTCAGCAAGGACGCGATCCTCGCCCGCGCTTACGAACACAACATGTCGATCTTCGCCGTCGCGCTCTTCACTGCGTTTCTCACCGCATTCTACGTGACGCGTTTGGTTGTCGTCGCATTTTTCGGCAGGCCACGCAGCGACGACGCGCGCACGGCCGACGAAGCGCCGCGCGTCATGACCGCACCACTCATCATGCTGGCGATTCTTAGCTTTATCGGCGGCCTCGGATTTTTCGCGCAGAATTTCCTGATCGTGCCGCATGAGAAACAAGTTGTGATTTTCGTTCCGATTTTGGCGATCATCGCGCTTGTTCTCGGCGCCGCTTTGGCGTTTTCACTTTATCGCAATCGCGAATCGGAAAGGTTCAATGTCGATCTTCTGCGGAGAAAATTGTATTTCGACGAATTCTACGGCTGGCTCATCCGCTCCACCCAGGAACGCCTCGCGTCCATCGCTGCATTCACTGATCGCTGGATCATCAACGGCGGCGTAATCGGCGGCGCCGGCGCGGGAACGCGCGGACTCGGCTCACTGCTGCGCTACATCCAAACCGGAAATCTTCAGGCCTACGCATTCCTGTTCGGTCTCGGAATCGTCGCGCTGATTTACTTCACCGTCTTGCGCTGATGTTACTGCTCATTGTTCTTCTGCCGATTGTTGCTGCGCTCGCGATCATGCTCGGAGCGCCTGCGCGCAAGACCGCGCTCGCCTCATCCATCGCGACGTTGTTGCTGACGCTTTTCGCCTTCACGCAATACAATCCGCAACGACGCAGTTTCCAATTCGGAATCTCGGTACCGATCATTCCCGATTGGCATCTCAGCTTTTCGTTAGGCCTGGACGGCCTCAGCCTCATGATGCTGTTGCTCGCGACCATCGTCACCGTCGCGGCCGTGTGGTTCGCCGGCAAGATCGACAAGTACGAACGCGCGTTTTACGCCTGCCTGCTTTTCATCAGCGGCGGCGCGATCGGCGCATTCGCTTCGCTCGATCTTTTTTTCTTCTATGCATTTCACGAGCTCGCGCTCATTCCCACATTTCTGCTCATCGGAATCTGGGGCAGCGGCAATCGCGTCGCCGCCGCGTGGAAGATCACGATCTATCTCGCGCTCGGCAGTTTCGTTCTCCTGCTCGGTTTGATCATGCTTTATCAAAGCGTACCGGAAAATCTGCGCAGCTTCGACATTCCCACCTTGAAAAGTGCGGCCGGCCAAATCGCGCCCGAGGCGCAGCGAAATATTTATCTGCTCCTGCTCATCGGTTTCGGAACATTGATTTCGCTCGTTCCGTTTCATAGCTGGGCGCCGGAGGCGTACGCATCCGCTCCCGCATCAGCCGCGATGTTGCATGCGGGTGTGTTGAAAAAATTTGGACTCTACGGTCTGCTGCGTTTGGCCGTTCCGCTTCTGCCTGAAGGCGCGCGCTATTGGTCCGGGCTCCTCATCGCGCTCTTGTTAGGCAATATCATTTACATCGGTCTCGTCACCATCGCGCAGAAGAAACTCGATTGGATGCTCGGATATTCCAGCGTGATGCACATGGGCTACATCTTTCTCGGAATCGCTGCCGCCAATCCGTTAGGCACGACCGGCGCGGCGACGTTGATGTTCGCACATGGACTTTCGATCGCGCTCTTGTTCGGCATCGCGGGCGAAATTCGCAAGCGCACCGGCACGCTCGATTTCGACGAGCTGGGCGGGCTCGGCAATACGATGCCGTTCGCGGGACTCGCGTTTGGGTTCGCCGCATTCGCTGCTATCGGTTTGCCCGGCTTTGCTAACTTCGCGGCGGAAATCATGGTCTTTTTCGGCGCGTTTCGAAATGGCTGGGAGATGACGCGCTTTCACATTTTCCAAATCGCGACGCTGCTCGCGCTTTGGGGAGTCGTCATTTCAGCCGTCTACATGCTGCGCGCCTACCGAAACATATTCATGGGCGAGCCTGACGAACGGTGGAATGCGATTGTCGATCTTCGCGCGAGCTTGCGCTTCCCGGTCGCGATGCTCGTCGCCGTGTTGCTGATCTTCGGATTCTTCCCGCAATATTTCGTCGACGTCGTCGCGCCGACGTTCCGCACTTATTTTTCAACCGCACAAACGCCATGACGATCTGGCCGCCGCAACTTGAGATCGCGGTGCTGGTGCTGGGCGCACTGCTGCTTTTGCTCGAAATGTTTTTTGACAAGATCGACAAGCGCTCGCTCGCCTACGCCGCGATCGCTAGCCTAACGACCATTCTCGTCGCCACCTGGTTTCTCGCGCCGCCGCTTCCGCCACAAGCGACCGGCTTCTGGAGCTTTTACACGGCCGATCCGTTATCGATCTTCTTCAAACGTTTCGCGCTCGTCACAACCATTATCGTCCTCGTGATGATGCTCGATTACACGCAAAGATCGACATCGTCATTTGCGCTCGGCGAATTTTTCGCCCTGCCGATTTTCACCTGCGCCGGTCTCATGTACATGGCGTCGGCCATTGATTTCGTTTCGATCTTCGTCTCGCTCGAGCTCGTCACCATTTCGTTTTACGTCCTCGTCGGTTTCAATCGCGGAGACGGCGCATGTCTCGAGGCCGGCGTGAAATATCTTGTGCTTAGCGCGCTCTCGACTGGATTCCTGGTTTACGGCATCACCTGGATCTTCGGCGTCACCGGCCTAACGAACCTCGACCAAATCACCGCTGCTTTCGGCAAGATCGACATCGACAAAAGCGCGGCCATGTTCGGCGCCGTGCTCGTGCTCGTCGCGCTCGGTTTCAAAATTGCCGCGGTCCCATTTCAAATTTGGGTACCCGATGTTTATCAAGGCGCACCTACGCCGGTGACCGCGTTTCTCTCCGTCGGTTCGAAAGCCGCCGGCTTTGTCGTGCTCATTCGCGTGCTGCGACCATTCATAATGTTGCCGCACATGAATCGCCTTCTCGTCGTCATCGCGATTCTCACTTTGATCTACGGCAATCTTGCCGCGCTCCCGCAAGGAAATCTGAAACGTCTTCTCGCCTACTCGAGCATCGGGCACGCCGGTTACCTTCTCATTGGCATTGTCTGTCTCGATGGCCCTGCAATCACATTTTATCTCGTCGCGTATTTGCTGATGACGCTCCTGAGTTTCGCGGTGCTCATCGTCGTCGCGCAAGAAACCGGCGAATCGATTTCCGATTTCGACGGACTGGCATCGCGGTCGCCCTTTCTCGCATTCGCGATGTTGATGGCGATGATCTCACTCGCCGGCGTTCCATTCACCGCCGGCTTCTTTGGAAAATTTTTCATCTTCGCCGCGGCCATCGCACAACATCAATTCGCGCTCGCCTTCGTCGGCGTCATCACCGTTGGCTGCGGATTTTATTATTATCTCAAAGTCATCCGCGCCATGTATTGGAACTCATCCGACAAGATCGACAACGTCAACATCAGCCCATTGTCGCGCGTGACGATAACAGCTTTGATCATCGCGATCGTGGGACTCGGAATTTATCCGCAGCCGATTTTTCGCGCGCTCCAATCGCAACGCGACAACGTCGCGCTAAGATCGACAACTACTCGTTAGTCGCTCAGCTCGACGTTCCAGTAGGCAAGATCGACAAAGTGGCGCCAGCTTTCATGCTGCGGCGCCGAGAACGTCATGTGCAAAAACGGCCGCCACTTCGGCCGCTTCGGTTTGCGAATCAATGTCATGTGCGCCTCGCGCGGGAGGCGATTGCCCTTTCGCGTATTACACGGAATGCATGAGCACACCACGTTCTCCCACGTCGTCGTTCCGCCGCGATCGCGCGGAATGATGTGATCAAGATTGAGATCGTTGCGATCGAAGAGGTGCCCGCAGTATTGGCACGTGTTCTTGTCGCGCTCGAAAACATTGTGCCGGGTAAACTTCACTTCCTTCTTCGGCAACCGATCGAAGAACAACAGGACGATCACGCGCGGCACGCGGATCTTCCACGAAATCGTCGTGACCATCTCATGGTCGGGCCCATTGGTGGAAAACTCGCGCCAGCTCTCGAAATCGTGCGTCAGAAAATTGTTCGCTTCATCGCCGGAAACGACCTGAGCGTGTCCAGCGTAGACTAACGAGAAGGCGCGGCGCGCCGAGCAGATGTTCACCGCCTGCCAGAGGCGATTCAGCACCAGGACCTGAGTATTTAGATGTGAGGTCACGATTTCTCCCGCGGAAATTCGCGGCGACCCTATCACCCTCGTTTTTCGCTGTCAACGGAGGCGCACATGTCGATCTTGCACGCCAGTCCGGCTCGGACTCGATCTCAGCGGCGTGCTTTAGCGGCCCGTTTGACGAAATTCCCAGGCGCGCGTTTCTCATCATCCGGCACGGCGCCGGCGGCATCGGCCAGGTGTTCTTCTTCCGGGGGCAGGAACGGTTTGAAGCGATTTTTGTCGATCGCTTTCATGAACGCTTCGTGCGGCGTGACGATTCCCTGCTGCAGCAAATCCCAAATCGCGTCATCCATGAACTGCATGCCCTGCGACTTTCCGGACACGATCACGTCCTGAAGTTTTTGCGTGGCCCCTTCGCGAATGATGGCGGAGACAGCAGCGTTCGCGATCAGGATTTCGTTCACGGCCACGCGGCCTGACCCGTCACTTTTTTTCAAGAGCAACTGGGCGAGTACGCCGCGCAACGAATTCGCCAGCATGGCGCGCGCTTGCGCCTGTCGCGCGGCCGGAAAGACATCGACCATGCGATCGACCGTCTTGCGCGCGTTGTTCGTGTGCAGAGTTCCGAAAACGAGCAAACCAGTTTCCGCAGCGGTGAGCGCGAGCGAAATTGTTTCCAGATCGCGCATCTCGCCGACGAGCACGATGTCCGAATCTTCGCGCAATGCCGCCTTCAGCGCGACCGGAAACGAAACCGAATCGTTAGGCACTTCGCGTTGCGTGATGACGCTGCGCTTGTTGTTGTGCACGAACTCGATCGGCTCCTCGATCGTCACTATATGGCGCGAGAAGTTTTCGTTTATGTAATCGATCAGCGCAGCCAGCGTCGTCGATTTTCCCGAGCCGGTTGGACCGGTCACGAGCACTAGTCCGCCGCGCAGATGCGCGAATTCTTTCACAACCATCGGAATGCCGAGCTGTTCGAGCGTGGCGATCTTCGTCGGGATCAAACGAAAGACGGCGCCGTATCCGTTCGTTTGCTTCAGATAATTGCAGCGAAAGCGCGAGGCCGCGTCCATTTCGTAGGCGAAATCGAGATCGCCGCGTTCCTCGAACAATTCCCAATTCCGCGGACCGCAAACTTCGCTCAACATCGACGACGCTTCATCGCGCGTGACCACTTCGCCGCGGATCGGCATGACATCGCCGTGCTTGCGAATCTTCGGCGGCTGACCTTCGCCGATGTGCAAATCGGAACCGCCGTGCTTAACGACGATGGTCAGCAGCTGATCGAGATACGCCATTACATTTTCAGCGCCGCGCGCATGTCCTGTTTCTGTTCCCCGCGCGCGTAGGCTTCTTCCGCGCTGATCACCCCACGTCCTGCAAGATCGACAAGTGCATCATCCATCAACTGCATGCCTTGTTTTTTGCCGGTCTGAATGATGCCGGGCAGCATGTAAGTTTTCGCTTCGCGAATCACGTTGGCGACCGCGGGCGTATTCGTCAGCGTCTCGAGCGCGAGCACGCGACCGCTATTGTCGATCTTCGGAATGAGCTGCTGACTGATGACGCCGCGCAACGATTCGCTCACCATGATGCGAATTTGTTCCTGTTGATCTTCCGGAAACACATCGAGCAATCGATCCAATGTGCGCGATGCGTTCCCGGTGTGCAGCGTTCCCAAAACAAGGTGACCGGTTTCCGACGCGGTGATGGCGAGCGAGATCGTTTCCAGATCGCGCATTTCACCGACCATGATCACATCCGGATCTTCGCGTAACGCCGCACGTAACGCCGCACCGAATGATTGCGTGTGCGTATGCACTTCGCGTTGCGTGATGTGACAACCCTTCGGCTCGAAGACGTATTCGATCGGATCTTCCAGCGTGATGATGTGCTCGCGCCGTTCGATATTCACCTGTTCGACCAGCGCGGCCAGCGTTGTCGATTTCCCACTGCCGACCGAGCCGGTCACGAGAATCAATCCGTTCTGATAGCGCGTCAGCAATTTCAAATGCTCGGGCAATCCGAGCTCATCCATCGTGCGCACGTTGGTGTTGATGACGCGGAAGACAAGATCGACACCGAGTCTTTGCCTAACGACGCTGGTGCGGAACCGGCCGGATTCATTGGCGTACGCGAAATCCGCGTCGCCACGCTCGTTCAGTTGCGTCTTGTGCAAATCGGAAAGGAATCCTTCGGCCAACGCGAGCGTGTCGTCACTCGTTAGACGAGGCGCGTCCGACCAGATTGGCTGGAGCGTGCCGTGCAATCGCCAGATCGGCGCGGCGTTCACGCCGAGATGGACATCGGAGGCGCCGGCGCGTTGCGCGACCGCGAGATAATCATCGACGTGCGCCAGCGCATGCGAAGGCGCGACTTCAGATTTCGTCGTCATAACCGCGCAACAATCATCATGCGCGAGGCGGTGCGCGTAAACTCAAAACCAATCGCCTACCAGTTGCGCGACGGGACGCGCGGCGCGCCGGGCCCGCGGATTTTTTTCATCACGAAATTTGTGATCGTCGGTTTGAGCATAGTGACGGCGATGCGCAAAACGCCTAACAAAAATCCAGCTTCGAGAAATTTCTGCGCCGGTTTTTGTTTTTTACCGTTCGCAAGATCGACATAAACTTTTTTCTTTCTCAGCGGAACCAGCACGATCAGCGTGCCAACCACGACCGCCGCACCTATCCACAAGCCGGTTTGCTCACGAAACGAGCGGCGAATCTTTCTCGGGATATCGAGCTCGTAACGCAGCCCGCGAAATTCACGCGCCACCTCGTCGCGCGAGCGTGCGATGTCGATCTTCAGCGCGTCGGCCGGCTGGCCGCGTCGAGGTTCCTTAGCCATTCACGATCCTTCTTCAATTCCGCCGCAGTTTGCGGGAATGGATTTTTTTTGATTCGCGTTACAGCAACGAGCACGCAAATCACCGCCAAAATAAAATGCAACACCGCCGCGCCCAACGCCGTCCACGTCACCGAAATCTCAGCCGCATGCGCGACCGCGATCACGATCATGCCGATGAGAAAAAGATAACCGAGCGCGAAAAATAACACCGCGGCCACGAGTGCGGCCGCGCACAAAATCAACTGGATGAGCGCGCGCTTCGATTCCGTCGCGAACAGCGCGGCTCGGCTTTCGAAAAATGTCGCCAGCGCGTTCGCCAGCGCGAGCAAGTTGCTGAAGAAACCGCCGCGTCCCGCCGGATTGCGGGAACGTGACGCCTCGCCGATCATGTCGTTAGGCTCAGCGCCGGAAAATCATTCCGAGCACGAACCCGATGCCGAGCGCGGTGATGACCGCCTTGGTCGGATTCTCGCGCACGTACTGTTCGGCGTCGTCCTGGAATGTGCGGGCGCGATCGCGCGCGTCGTCCCAGGCTTGCTCGGCTTTGCCGCGATATTCGTTCGCCACCGTACTTGCCGCCGAACGCAAATCTTCCGCCGCCTGCCGCGCGTGTGTTTTGCTGCTCTCGATTTTGCTCTGCGCGTCGGGACCGACGTTGGCGCCGCCACCAGTTCGTTGTTTGTTCTCTTCAGCCATAGGTTTTCTCCGTTAAATTTTCGGACTTCCACTATCCCCGTGCTTTACGGTTTCGGCAATGTCGATCTTAGCGCAATTCGTCGGCTGAAATGGTGCGCATATATTCGCCGAGCTCCTCGCGCGCCCACCACCCGCCCGATTGTCGATGTTGCGCGGCGTTTGTGAAGCGATACCGATACAATCGCGCCCGCACGAAATGCGGCGACGCATCCGGAAACGGATTGTGCGCGAGAAGTTGCGTCACGTCGCCTTTGTCCTCGAGCAGGCAAACCATCAGCCTAACGAACCAGGGATTTTGCCGGACATCGCCGAGCGCGGCGAACCACATCTGCCAATCGAGCCGCGGCTGATGCGGCGCGCACCAGCCGGGCGCGCGATTCACATCGCCCGGTTTCCATTTGAATTCGTACGGCTTCCAGTCGATTCCGTCCGCGCTGCCTTCGATGACGATTTCCTTGCGGTCTTTCGTCATCTCACGAAACAATCCGTAACCGTTCACAATCCGGAATGGCTCGAGATGTTCGTAGCTCCACCGCACCAATCGCGGCATCTCCGCTTCGGGTTTGCACGCGTTGTAGAGATGCCACGCAGTCACCGGCAACGTCACAATCAGCACCGCGCTTGCCGCTAAGATCGACAATCGATTGGTAGCGACGCCGCGCTGCGGCGTCTGGTCGGCGCCGCCCGCCGACCCGACCCCGACGTCATCCACTAATAATAAGCACAACGCGATCGTGAGCAGATTGAAGAAATTGTAATTGCCCGTGATCACAATGCAGAGCTGTAGAAAAATCAACAATGCTGCCGCAACCACGCGCAATCGTCGCGGCGACCAAATAAAAAACGGCACCACGATTTCGACGAACAAACAAAACCCGACCGAAAATCTCTTGAACCATTCGGGATGTTGGTCCGCCCACCAGGCGAACACGGTCGGCAGCGGTTGCGACCAATAGTGATAGTCGAGCGCCGTCAGGTTCCACCAGCAATCGTCGCCGCTCGTCAGCTTCACCACGCCGGACATGAACATGAGTTTGAAAAGCAGAAGCTTGAGCAGAAAAACCGCAACGCGATTAATTGGGACATTGCTCAACCAGAGCCGCCACGGCGCGAGAAAGATCGACAAGAACCCGGTCTCGAGCAGGAGAATGTCCCATTGAAAATTCAAAAATGTTTGGCCGGCGATGGTGAGAGACAAATAAAAGACGAACAGACCGACTAACGAGATCGCCGGCGCCACGCCGATGATGAGCAAGATCGACAACAACACGCCACCGCCGCAGAGAAAATGCAGAAACGCGTTGCTGGAATTGAGCCAGCACAACGTCGGCAAGATCGACATGGCGCGTGCGCCGAGCTGCTCTCGCGCGGCGGCGAGATAATCACCGATGGGCAAAATCCCGTTCGCGCCGACCAGCCCATCGATCTGCACCCAAAGCGAAACGAACGCGATGAGATAGATGAGGCCGAGCGCGCACAAAAACCAGCGGCACGCCAAGAAATAGTTAGGCCGGCGAACGTCCTCGCCCCAAAGGAATCGTGTGATGGCAGAGCTGAAGGTGCGATTGCGCGCGATGATTCCGTAGAAGAATTCCGAAACTGCCGCGAAACCCGGTACGTGATCGTAACTCCACGCCAGCCATTTTCTCGAAGATCGACAACTCAACGAGCGACACACCGCTTCGGCCGCGGTGAAGACGTTGCCGTCGGTGTCGATGTAAACGACAGAGCGCGTGAATTGCTCTGGCGGAATCTCCGGAAAGCGATTGTCGATCTTTTGAAACGTTTCGTACTCGACCGCGCCGGCCGTGAATTCTTTCCAACGCTCAATCCACAGCCGGCAGAAATGACATTCGCCGTCCCAAATCATGAGCGGCTTCGCCGGTGGATTCGCAACTTTCATATCGTGAACTCCGCCCAAATCGGCGCGTGATCGGAAGGATCCTTACCTTTGCGCAAACCGCGGTCGATTCCTGATGCGGCGCATTTCTCGGCGAGCGATTTGCTCGTAAGCACCGCATCAATCCGCAGCCCGCGGTTTTTTTGAAACGACAACATCCGGTAATCCCACCACGTGAACATACCCGCTTCGTTGTGATGCAAACGCAACGTGTCAATCAAGCCGATGCCGCAAAGTTCCTGGAAGGCGGCGCGCTCGCCGTCCGAGCACATGATCGCGCCACGCCAAAGCTGCGGGTCGTGCGTGTCTATGTCCTCGGGCGCGACATTAAAATCGCCGCACACGACAAGATCGACATCCCCAGCTCTCGTTAGGCAATCGCGCAGCCGCCGATACCATTGCAGTTTGTATTCGTAAGCGGGAGAGCCGACCGCCTGCCCGTTAGGCGCATAGATCGAATAGACGCGCACATTGTCGATCTTAGCGGAAATCACGCGCGCTTGTGGATCGACAACTTCATCGCACAACGATGCGCGCACCTCGCGCGGCTCGGTTTTCGAAAGAATTGCGACGCCATTGTAAGATTTCTCGCCGTGATACGCGCTGTGATATCCGGCGGCTTGCAACGCGAGCACGGGAAATTGGTCGTCCGGGCATTTCGTTTCCTGCAAGCAAACCACATCGGGTTTGATTTGCTCTAACCATTCGAACAATCGGTCCTGTCGCTTGCGCAACGAATTGATGTTCCAGGACGCGACTTTCACATGTCGATCTTACAACTCGATCTCGATGCCCGGCGGCGGAACGATGATTTCGGTCTGTGGAAGATCGACATGTAAACGTGATCGCATCCATTCCACCGCCGGCGGATCCCCGTGCACGAGCACAATTTTCTTCGGCGCAATCTTCTTCGCGTATTCGACTAACGACTCGCGCGACGCGTGCGCGCTGAACTGAAATTGCTTTCGCTGACAGCGCAGGCGCTGCGGCGCTTCGTCGGAATCGAGCGCAATCTCCGTCTCCTGTTCCGCGTCGCGCAAAATTCCGGCCGGCGAAATCGGATCGGCGTAGCCGACGAAGAAAACGGCGTGGCGCGGATTCTCGATCACGCGGCGCGCGAAAATATTCGACAACGTTTTCGGCGTCATCATTCCACTCGAGAGCGCGTAAATGCGACCGGCGCGCGCAGGCGCTTCGCGAATGTTTTGTCCATTCAAGACAAACGGATCGACCTCCTGCATTAATTGCACGCGCGGAAGTTGCCGCCGGCTCATGCTCGAACGCCGGTCGTAAATGCCGGTCATCTTTGCGCTGAGTCCGCCGATGTAGACGGGACAATCGGGCAGAAGTTGTTCGCGTTTGAAATTATGCAGCATCGCGAGCACCTCCTGCGTTTTGCCAAGCGCGAACACCGGAATAAGCACGCAGCCGTCTTGATCGAACGCCGCGTTGATCGCTTCGCAAAAACGTTTCTCTTCGCCCGCGCGCGTCCAACCCGCGGGCGCCGGATGATCGCCGCGCGTACATTCCATGATCAAGATGTCGATCTTGCCCTCCGGAAATTGCGCGGCTTGCATGATGGTTTGGTCGTCGAAGTTGACGTCGCCGGTGTAGAAAACGGTTTGATCTCGCGTGCGCAGCATGACTCCGGACGAACCGAGCACGTGCCCAGCGTCGAAGAATTCGAACGTTAATGTGTCGTGCTCGTTAGGCCGCGCGCGTTCGCCATTGATCGTGATCGGTTGCCGCATCGGACAAAATTGCCAGAGCTCGCTCGCGTCCTGCACCCCGCGATGGGTGAAAAGTGGATACAACATGGCGGCGAGCTCTTCGCGTTGGCGGGTCATGACGTTGACGGAATTGTGCAGAAGCGCGTCGCCGATTTCGCCGGTCGCTTCCGGCATGAACACGCGCGCCTGCGGTTGCCGCCGCATCAAGACCGGCAGCGTACCGATGTGATCCTGGTGCGCGTGCGAAACAATGATGGCATCGACTTGTCGATCTTGCAGCGCCGCGAAATTCGGCAGCGCTTCTTCGCCTTCAAACTTCGGATGCATGCCGGAATCGAGCACGAGCCGGTGTCCATCCACTTCGAGATAGTACGAATTCGCACCGATCTCAGTGCGTCGCGTCAAATTCGTGAATTTCACTGCTAGAGCAGCTCTTCTAAAATCCGCATCCAGTTTCCGCGAAGTATCTTCTCGATCTGTTCGTCGCTGAAACCGCGCTCGATTAATTTGCGGGTGAGATTGCGCGCGTGCCGATGGTTCGTTAGGTCGGGAATAAAATTCGGCAGCGTCAATTTCGCCGACAACTCCTCCACAATGTGCGGCGGTAATTGTTGAAATAGATATTCGCAAAAATCGAAACCGATGCCGACACCGTCGATGCCGATAAGATCGACAATGTGCTCGATGTGGTCGACGTAGCGGTCGACCGTGCTCTCATCCGGTTTCGGACTAACGAGAATCGCGTTCACGCCGATTACGCCGCCGCGTTGACCGACAATTTTGATTTGTTCGTCGCTGACGTTGCGCTCGATGTCGTAAAACTTTCGCGCGTTCGTGTGCGAAACGATGAGTGGCTTGTTCGTAAGATCGACAATCTCCTCGAAACCTTTCGGGTTGATGTGCGCGAGATCGATGATGATGCCGAGCCGTTCGCATTCGCGGATGAGATCGCGACCGAACGCGGTCAATCCGTCGCGCGGCGATCCGCTTGATTTAAAAATGCCGCCGCTGGCCGCGGCATTGCGCCGCGCGTGCGTGAGGCCGACGACACGCAAGCCGAGATGATAGAACGCGCGTAGAAGATCGACATCGTCGCCTAACGGTTCCACTCCTTCGAGGCTGATGAGCAGCGCGATCTTCTTCGCCGCGCGCGCTTCTTTGATTTCGGCAAACGATCTACAAATGGCAAAACGCGCGTGCGCACCTTCGATTTCGGCATAGAGCCGCGCGACCTGATCGAGCGCAACACGCAATCCCATCTCGGGCAAATATCGATCCTCGATATAAACCGCGGCACCGGCCACCGCGATGTCGCCTGCTTCGAATTCGGGAAGATAATGCGACACGAGAGCGCCGGGATGATTTCGTTTCTCGTAAAGATCCATCGGCAGATCGAAGTGAAGATCGACAACTCCATCACGGTGCAGGCGCGCCACCCGCGCGTCGATGTCGTTAGGTGACGACGCGGTCATAAAGACGGCGGCGACGGCGCGACCGTCGGGAGATCGGGATCGTTCTTGCCGCGAGGCGCGAACAAACAAAAGGCTGCGATCAACCAAACCGCGCCGAGCGGGAGCACGCCTGGGAGCCAGATCGACCAGCGCGATACGAGCGTGAGCGCGAGCATGCAATAGGCGGCCGTGATCGCGATGGCCATGAGCACGATATCGATCCGCGAAAATCTTCGCACGATCGTGCTGAGCAGAACGAGCACGAGGATGAAGACGCAATCGAATGCCCAGCTCACGCGCCTAACGAACGAATTGGATTGAATGGTCGCGATCGTCGCGGCCCATGTGTTCGAAGGCGCCGCCCCGCGCGCGAGCACAATGTCGTCGCGCATGTCTTCAAGGGTCGCACCGCCCGCGGCTTTCTTTTCATGTTGTTGCGCGGCGAGCAGCAGCTCATCCAGGCGTAGATGTCGCGCGCGCCGGGCCGCGTTCGGATTGATCAACGCCGTGCCGTCGAAGCGAATCGGAATTTTCTTCCCGTTCGGCAACGAAATGAACGAGCCGATGTCGATCTTTACTTCGTTCGGCGTGATCCGCATCCAGAGCAGCGCCGTCTGCAACGCGAACGACGGAATGACTTCGCCGCGATATTGAAAAAGCAACGGCACGTGAATTTCATCCGCGACGTCGTTAGGCAAATTGATGAAGCCGAGGGTGGAGAGCAGCCGAATATCTTCGTCGGGCTGGCGCGCAATCCCGGAAAACACCGGAAGATCGCCGCGGCGCCCGGTCACATTCGTGAAACCGGCAATCTCAATCACCGGCGCGTCCGGATCCGCCGTCGCGGTCAGTTCCGCCGCGGCCAGCATTTTCGGAACGCGCATCGCTTGATCAACAAGAATTTGTTCCTGCTCTTTGCTGCTCTCCGGCCATTGCAGAATCGGTTCGAACGCGACAACCGTCGGTTTGAATTCGAGCGCAGCCTGGACAAAGAGCGACAACTCCAGCGGCGACGGCGCCGCCTGCGATTTGTTAGGCTCACCGCCGATGTCGACGATGCTGAGCGGAATGCGCGCGGTCACAGGCCGCGAATTGTGCAGCAACCAGCGCAAATATCTTTCGTCGTAGCGTTGCAACCGCGGCTCCCGCAAAAACAACAAACTCGCGAGCACGATCACGAGCATGAGCCAGATCGACGGCCGTTCCATCGGCTGAAGTGAAGAGTGATGCGTGACGAGTGACAAGTGAAATGACGATGTCGATCTTCCGAAAAGCCGCGCACACGGCCGATCGCCGGGTTTGATCCGATTAACAATTCAATGTGTCGATTTGGTGTTGTGCTTCTCATCTGTTTTGCCGCCGCGGCGGTGGCCGGGGATTCGAAGCACCGCACAAGTAACAATCTTGCCTCTGCGCCGACGCGCCAAAGCAATGTCTCGAGCGCGCCGTCTTCTCTCAGCGCACTGCAACAGAACACGCCATGTATTCCGCTTTCCTCGGCCTATAAATGTCCGGCGTGGGTCGCGACGTTTAACGGCGTTGGCGATAATGGCGACACGCCGGGCGACAATTACCTGAACTCGCATGTCGTCGCCACCAGCCCGGATGGCCGAACGTTCTTCATCGGCGGCGGAACGACGAACAAAGCGACTGGCGTCGATTTTCTCGCGCTGGCTTTCGATGTCGAATCCGGCGCGCTCCGCTGGAGTTTCGAATTCCCGGGCATGCCCGCAGGATATTTCGCGCTCGCATATTCGATCGCAGTGAGCCCGAACAACGACCGCGTTTATCTTACGGGCACGAGCGATATCACCGGCCTAACGACTATCGCGCTTTCGGCACAGACCGGCGAAATTGTTTGGATCGCGAACCATCGCGTGTTCGACGGCCCCAACGACATTACCTTGAGTGCGGATGGAAGCCGCGTCTTTATTTCTGGTCTGGGCGGATTCGGCGGCGGTGCCGAGGGAAGCGGACACGTTAAGGCGATCATTGAATGTTACGATGCCGCGACCGGTGCAAGGCTTTGGACGCAGCACGATATCGGCAATCCCGGCGCCGATGACATTGCTTACGACATCGTTGCCAGTCGCACGACCAACCGTGTCTACATGGCTGCGGGCATTCTGAATGAGCAAGGTTATACGATCGATCTTCTTCTGTTTGTTTATGACGGAGACGGGAACCTGATTAACGAAACGCATCATCCAACCTATGGTCTGCTCCCGGCCGGCCTTGCCATCAGCCCGGACGACTCGCGCGTGTTCATGGTGGAAACCAATTTAGATCCCGTCAACAACACGCTGACCGTCGCTTACAACGCGGATGGTAATGAACTTTGGAGTAGGCAATCGTTCGGCGTCTGCACCGACACGCAATTTTGTAGCGCCCAGCCGTGGTATTTCGGTCCGGTAACAACCAGTCCGGACAGCCAAACCGCTTACGTCTCCATGCGTTTTCGCGGGCAAACCGATACCACGGGTTTCGCGCTCATCGCGTATGATGCCGCCACCGGATCGCAAAAATGGATCGGGCATTACGACGCCGATCTGGCCTCGGGCGGCGGCGGTGTCGTCGTCGCGAATCCGAAAGGCGACGAAGTGTATCTTGCGGGCGCGGCTATTTCTGGCGCCCTCACCCTGGCCTTCGATGCCGCAACCGGTGCGCAAAATTGGGCGTCGCTTTATCCGCGCGGCGGCGCGAATGGAATCGCGGTCACGCCGGACGGAAGCAAAGTTGTGACCGTCGGCAACGTTCCTGGTTATCTCGTGCATCCGCCGAGCACCGGGGACCCGACTGATCCCGCCGACGTCTTCGCAGTCGCGTTCGACACAGCGACAGCGCCGACGCCGCCATCGTCCTTGCAACTTGTCGATCTTGTCTCACGCAAGACGCACGGCGATGCCGGCGCCTTCGATGTTCATTTTGCGCAACCGGGCCGCGTCGGTGTCGAACCGCGCAGCGGCGGAACAAATGGCGAGCACGCGATCATCTTTACTTTCTCGAGTCCATTACTCGCCGTCGGCGGCGCGAGCGTTGATTGCGGAACCATCGCCACCAGCTCGTTAGGCCCGGGCGCGAATCAATACACCGTCAACCTCACTGGCGCGGGCACATGCGACGGCAAATACGTCAGCATTACCTTGCAAGATGTGATCGCGACGGACGGAACTGCGAGTCTATCTGTGCTTAGTCCGCCGATCGGTCTTTTGTTAGGCGATACAACGGGTGACCGCGTCGTGAATTCGACGGACATCACGCAAACGAAAGCGAGCTCCGGCGCGAATCTCGGCGAATCCAGTTTTCGAACTGATGTGAACACCGACGGCTTTCTCAACAGCACGGACATCGCGTTTGTAAAATCGCGATCAGGCACTGCCCTGCCCTGACGATTGTCGATCTTACGCGCTGAGCTCGAGCATTCGACGGATTGGCAGCTCGGCGCGCGCGCGAATCTCGTCCGGTAAAGTGATCCCCGGTTCCATGTGCAACAGCGCGCGATGCGCTTTCTCGAGCGTGTTCATTTTCATGTAGCGACATTCGCCGCAGAAACAGTTGTCCGTCGGACCGGGAATGAAAATTTTGTCAGGAATTTCTTTTTTCAGCCGGTGCAACATTCCCACTTCGGTCACAACGATAAACTCTCGCGCTTGCGATTGCTTGCAGTAGCTCACCATTTTTTCCGTCGAACAAACTTCGTCCGCCAGCATGCGCACGGCGTAAGTGCATTCCGGATGCGCCACTACGACCGCGTCCGGATATTCTTCGCGAATCTTGCTGATGCTGCGCGCGGTGAACTCGACGTGCACATAACAATTCCCCTGCCACAAATCCATCTTGCGTCCGGTCCGTTCCGTGACCCACGCCCCGAGATTCTGGTCGGGCACAAATAGAAGATGTCGATCTTGCGGAGCGGCGCGCACGATCTTCTCCGCGTTCCCGCTTGTGCAGATTACATCCGAGAGCGCTTTCACACCCGCGCTGCAATTGATGTAAGCGATGACGTAATAATTTTTCTCCGCGTTCTTTCCCAAAAATGCTTTCAGCTTTTCCGGCGGACACGATTCGGAAAGCGAACAACCAGCTTCGAGATCGGGAAGAACGACGCGCTTGGTCGGGTTGATGATCTTGGCCGTCTCGGCCATGAAATGGACGCCGCAAAAAAGAATGACATCCGCGTCCGTTTTCTGCGCGGCGTAACTTAGGCCTAACGAATCGCCAACGAAATCGGCCACGTCCTGCAATTCCGGCCGCTGGTAATTGTGGGCGAGGATGACGGCGTTGCGTTCGCGTTTCAGCTTACGCAATTCCTCCGCAAGATCGACAGCCAGCGCTACCATGGATTACTATCGCGCCCTCACATGGATTCTCAAACCTATCGCCTCGGCTTCATCGGCGCGGGCAAACTCGCCGGCTCGGTCATTCGCGGACTCGTGCGCGCAAAATTTTGCGAACCGCGCGAGATGATCGCGAGCGAGCCGAGTGAAGACGCGCAGGCCGCATTAAAGAAAGATGTCGATCTTGCATTTACCGCGGAGAACGCCGAGGTCGCGGAGAAAGCAGATGTGATTTTTGTCGCGGTGAAACCGGGAGTGGTTTTGAAAGTGCTGCGCGAACTCGCACCGAAGATCGACAATAAACTCGTCATTTCGCTCGCGGCCGGTGTCGAGTTGAAAGCGATGGAAGCGGTGGCGAACGCGCGGTTCATGCGCGGGATGACGAACACGCCTTCCGCGATATGTCGCGCCGCGACCGGTATCACCCGCGGCACGCGCACCACAAATGAAGATGTCGATCTTGCGCGGAAAATTTTCGAATCGATCGGCATCGTCGTGGAAGTGACCGAGCTGCAGATTCATGGCGTGACCGCGCTGAGCGGAAGCGGACCGGCGTTCATTTACACCATCATCGAATGGCTGGCGCAAGGCGGAGAGAAAGTCATGTTGCCAGCCGACATTGCGCTGAAACTGGCTACGCAAACAGTTCTCGGCGCCGCTCAGCTCGCGCACGAAAGCGGGTTGTCGCCGGAAGAATTGCGGCGCCAGGTCGTGACTCCCGGCGGCACGACCGCCGCGGGTCTCGCGATCATGGATCAGTTGCGAACGCGCCAGGGAATCATCGAAGCGGTCAATGCCGCGACCGCGCGCGCGATCATGATGGCGCGCGACAACAAATAAAGTCTAACGAATCGCCACGCGCATGACATCGAGCGGCGCTTCGCGTCCGAACCAGATCTCGAAAGCGAGAGCGCCTTGGTGTAGCAACATCGACAGACCATTCGCCGCGCGTGCGCCGGCTTCATGCGCGGCGATGACGAATGGCGATTGTCGATCTTGCGCGTAAACGGTGTCGTAGATCAAAAGATGCGGCTCGAGCAAACGCGCGGGAATGGGCGACGAATCGTTCGCGTTTAAGCCGACCGGCGTGGCGTTCACGACAAGATCGACATGTGAAAGTTGAAAACGCAGCGCGCTCTCGTCCGACGGGATCGCGTGCAGACGCGGAACCGGTCCGAAAACTTTCGGGCCGGTAAAAAACTCGCGCAGATCGTTCGTTAGGGCCCGCGCTTTGTCGAATGTGCGATTGGCGATGACGAGACGTTCGCAATGTTCCTTCGCACATTGCAACGCAATCGCGCGCCCCGCCCCGCCCGCACCGAGAACCATCACGCGCAAATCGCGAAGATCGACAACGAACTCTTCGCGAATGGCGCGGGCGAATCCTTTTCCGTCCGTGTTGAATCCGCGCGCCTTGCCGTTCTCGATTTTTATCGTGTTCACGGCGCCGATCCGCTTCGCATTCGCATCGACATCGTCCAGCAGCTCAAGCGCGCTGACTTTGTGCGGCAAGGTTAAGTTAATACCGACGAATTCGCGCTCGCGAATTAGTTGAATCGCATCGCGCAATTCATCGGGAGCAATTTCGAACCGCGCGTATTGCATGTCGATCTTGCACGCCTTCAACGCAGCATTTTGCATTTGCGGCGAAAGCGAATGCGCGACGGGATGGCCGAAGACACCGAGGCGAACTGGTTTTCGCGCGCTTTTCTTCCAATTCCGGAGATCAGCCAGCGTGTAGATTTCCTTCACGAATTTGTCTGCTAGTTTCGCACGAGATCATGACAGAGCCCGCTGAGAATCCAACTCCAACAGATTTCGTTCGCGAAATCGTGGCCGAGGATTTGCGCACGGGAAAACACAAGAAAATCGTGACGCGTTTTCCGCCGGAGCCGAACGGTTATCTGCACATCGGGCATGCGAAATCGATCGCGTTGAATTTCGGAATCGCGAAGGAGTTCGGCGGCGTTTGCAACATTCGCATGGACGACACGAATCCGGCGAAAGAGGAAACGGAATACGTCGAGTCGATCATGGCCGATGTGCGCTGGTTGATCGGCGGCTGGGCGGACAAACATCTCGGCGGCGCGCCGCTCTACACTTCGGATTATTTCGACAAGCTTTATGAGTACGCTGTCGATCTTGCGCGGCGCGGAAAAGCGTATGTCGATGAGATGTCGCCGGAGCAAACGGATGAATATCGGCGGTTGGGCAAAGAGAGTCCGTTTCGCAACCGCTCGGTGGAAGAGAATCTGGATTTGTTAGGCCGAATGAAGGCGGGCGAATTTCCCGACGGCACGAAAACACTTCGCGCGAAGATCGACATGTCGGCCGCGAATATCTGGCTGCGCGATCCCGTGCTGTATCGCATTCGTCACGCCGAGCATCACCATACCGGAAATAAATGGTGCATTTATCCGATGTACGATTGGGCGCACACGCTCAGCGATTACATCGAGGGCATCACGCATTCGCTTTGCACGCTCGAGTTCGAAGTGCACCGGCCACTTTACGAATGGATACTCGACGCGCTCGAGCTCCCCCACCCGCGTCCGCGGCAAATCGAGTTCGCGCGTTTGAACCTCACTTACACGGTGATGAGCAAACGAAAGCTGATCCAGCTCGTGAACGACGGACTCGTGAGCGGCTGGGACGATCCGCGCATGATCACCATCGCGGGATTGCGCCGGCGCGGCCTCACCGCGAGCGCGCTGCGATCGTTCGCTTACAACATCGGCATCACAAAATATCCGAGCTTGAATGAAATGGCGGTGCTCGAACATGCGGTGCGTGAGGAATTCAATCGCACCGCGCAGCGCCGGCTCGCCGTTCTGCGTCCGATCAAAGTCGTCCTAACGAATTGGCCGGAAGGAAAAGTCGAAGAGCTCGACGCGATCAATAATCCGGAAGACGCGAGCGCCGGCACGCGCAAGATTTCGTTCGGACGGGAGCTATTCATCGAGCGCGACGATTTCATGGAGAATCCGCCGCCGAAATACTTTCGGCTGAAACCCGGCGGCGAAGTGCGCTTGAAGTACGCCTACATCATTCAATGCGAAGAGGTGATTAAGGATTCATCCGGAAACGTGACCGAGGTTCGTTGCAAGATCGACATGGAGAGCAAATCGGGAGGCGCGACGGCGAACCGGAAAGTGAAAGGGACGATCCACTGGGTCAGCGCGCAACATGCGGTCGATGCCGAGGTCCGATTGTATGATCGCTTGTTCACCGTTCCGGAACCGGACGCGGAGGGCGATTTCAAATCTTACATCAATCCGAACTCGCGCGAAGTGGTAAACGCGAAATGCGAGCCGGCGCTCAAAGACGCGCGGCCTAACGAGCGATACCAGTTTGAACGGCTCGGCTATTTCACGCTCGATTCTGATACCGCGCAAAATCGGCAAGTGTGGAACCGCACGATCACGATGCGCGACATGTGGGCGAAGGAAGCTAGAAAGTAGCGAGCGCGCGATCGATGCGCGCGAGCACCTTCTCTTTGCCGAGTACTTCGAGCAGATGATACAAACTCGGGCCGGCGTTGCTGCCGGTGACGGCGAGCCGCGCCGGATGAACGATCGCGCCGACTTTTACGCCGAGACCTTTCGCGACCGATTTCATGGTCATTTCGATTTCAGTGGCGTTGAAGTTGTCGATCTTCGCGAACGCATCGCGCACGGCTTGCAGTCGCGGTTTGTTTTCAACCGTGAAATTTTTCGCAACGCCTTCGGGATTAAAGCTGATGTCATCGGTGAAATAGAAACCGGCGTAGGCGGGCAGCTCGTCGAAGACGTTGATCTTGCCTTTGCAGGTCGCGATCGCGCCGCGGACGTATTCGTTAGGGTAATTGTCGATCTTAACGCCGCCTGAGCGCAACGCTGCGACGGCGCGCTCGTAAAAGTCCGCATCGCTCAGGTCGCGCGCGTATTCGCCGTTTAGCCAATGCAGCTTCGCCGGATCGAACGTCGCCGCATTGCGGTGGACTTTGCCGAGGTCGAACAGCCGGACGATTTCGTCGATGTCGATCTTCTCGCGATCATCTTTCGGCGACCAACCGAGCAGGCAAAGATAATTGCGCACGGCGTGCGGGAGAAATCCGCGCTGTATATAATAGGCGACGCTCGCGCCTTGATCGCGCTTGCTCATCTTCGAGCCGTCGCGATTCATGATGAGCGGAATGTGCGCGAACTGCGGCGGCTCGGCGCCGAGCGCGCGGTAGATCTCAATGTGCTTCGGCGTGTTCGAGAGATGATCTTCGCCGCGGATGACGTGCGAGATTTTCATCTCGATGTCGTCCACGACGTTGACGAAATGGAAAATCCACGAGCCGTCCGGCCGCCGGATCGTCATGTCGGGATGCGTTTCTTCGTTCGACAAATCGAAATCGATTTTGCCGCAGACGATATCATCGACAATGACGTGCTCGCGCGGTGAGCGGAAACGCAGCGCGCCGCCGTCTTCGAAGATGTGGCCGGCATCTTGAAGTTTTTTCAAGGCGCGTTGGTAGATTACATCGCGCTGGCTTTGGAAATACGGACCGAAATCTCCGCCGACGTGCGGGCCTTCGTCCCAGTTTAGGCCGAGCCATTTCAGTCCGTCGTAAATTGCAGCGGCGGCTTCTTCGGTGTTACGCGCTTTGTCGGTGTCCTCGATGCGCAGAACGAATTTGCCGCCGTGATGTCGCGCGAAGAGCCAGTTGAATAGCGCGGTGCGCGCGCCGCCGATGTGGAGATAGCCGGTGGGCGACGGAGCGAAACGGACGCGGACTTCAGTGCTCATCTCCCGAATCTATTCCATGAACAGCTTTCCAGCGCGACGACGAACATGTCGATCTTGCGGGAGATTTGTTTTGGCGACGCGGGCGGCGGAGTCGATCAGTTGACGGACGCGCTCGATTAAGTCGAAACCAATATTGGACACGCTCGCGTCTCCGAGCCACTGGCGAAGCGTGCGACGCTGAAGAGCGACTGACATTTCGCGCAGTGGTTTCACCGCGAGCGTCGTCAGGTTTCTTGGCAAAAGCGTCTCGAAGAAATTTTCTTCTTCCGACGCGATCATTGCCGTTCGCCAAATATTTTGGCGAAGTTTCCGGCCAATCGTTTTTTCCAAATACGGAATGACGCGATGACGAATGCGGTTGCGTAATGGCTCGATGTTTTTGTTCGAAGCGTCGTCGCGGAATTTCAAACGATGACGGCGGACATATTTGTCGATGTCCTCGCGCCAGGCGGCGAGCAGGGGCCTAACGATCGTAAGACCGACATCGTCGATGCGGCGCGTTGCCACTTCGCGCATTGCGCTCAGGCCAGTGGTGCCGGCGCCGCGAAAGAGATTCATCAAAAAAGTTTCGACAAGATCATCGGCGTGATGCGCGAGGAAAATAATCGGACATTGTTCGCGTCGCGCGATTTTGGCGAAGAACGAATAGCGCGCTGCTCTGGCCGCGGTCTCGGTCGACATTTTCTTCTTCGTGGCCAACGCGCGCACATTTGTTGAGCCGATGGCAAGATCGACATCGTACTTTGCAGCGACCTTTTTGACAAAGCGTGCATCGGCGTCGCTGGCGCGGCCGCGGAGTTCGTGATTGAGATGGCAGAGGATGAGATTTCGATAGCCAAGATCGACAAGTTGATGCAGGAGCGCGACCGAATCGCGGCCGCCGGAGACGCCGATGAGATAGCGGCGCGTCCGCGGAAAATCGCGGACAACTTTTTTCATATCCAGCAGCGCCATCGCAGCAAACGTTCAACGTTCAACGCCGAACGTCCAACGCCGAATTCATAGGGAGATTTGACATTGAATGAACGTTCATTCATCTTCTCGAACTTCACCTTCCAATGTCACAAACACTTACCCCAACGCCGGAGCCGAATGTCGATCGGCCGATGCAGATTATCGAGGCGGCGATTGTCTGTTTCGCCAAGCGCGGATTTCATCAGACGAGCATGCACGATATCTCGGCGGAAGCGGGTATTAGTGTTGGGTTGATCTATCGCTACTTCGCGAACAAGGAGGCGGTGATCGCGGCGATGGCGGACCGGCACAAAAAGCACATCCAGGAATTGCTCGAGCGCGCGGGGCAGGCGCCGACGTTGCTCGAGTCGCTCGAGATTTTGTTCACGGCGCATTGCTGCGATGACTCGCCGAAGGTGCAATCGGCGTTCGTTGTCGATCTTTACTCGGAAGCGGCGCGCAATCCGCCCGTGGCGGACATGATTCGCGACGTTCTGGAGACGGCGATCAACGGCCTAACGGATTTGATCGCGCGTTCCCCGGAAGTGGAGCGAACGGCGCACGGGCTTGCACCTAACGAAGTGGCGGAATTGATTTACGCAGTCGCGCGCGGAATGTTGATGCGCGATGTGCTGCAGCCACAGGAGATGACGGCGGCGGAACGGCGGACGCGTCAGCTGGAAGTGACGCGGCGCCTGTGGCGGTTGTTGTTCAAGACGGAAAGTGAAGCAGCATATGCATGACGTAGCGAGACCTGTGGCTGAGCAGACAAAAAAATCACGACGCAGACCGATCACCCGTGCGGTGCTCGGGATCGGCGCGTTGTTGCTCGTACTCGTCGGCATCAAAGCGCTGCAAATCGTGAAGATGGCGTCGTCGCCGATGGTGATGCCGCCGACGACGGTGTCGAGCGCACAAGTGAAGGAAGAAGATTGGGCGCCGACGTTATCGGCCGTGGGAAGTGTGTCGGCGGTGCAAGGCGCGGTTGTTTCGTCCGAGCTCGGCGGCGTTGTCGCCGAAATTAAATTTCAAAATGGCGGCGTAGCGAAGAAGGACGATGTGCTCGTTAGGCTTGCTGCCACTTCGGAGGACGCTGATTTGGCATTGGCGCGAAGTGATCTCATGCGCACGCGCGATTTGGCCGCGCGCAAAGTGATTTCAAAAGCGGAACTCGATGCCGCGGAGTCCAAGTTGAAACAAAAGGAAGGCGCCGTTGAGAAAAAGGAAGTGCGCGCGCCGTTCGATGGTCAGTTAGGCATTCGCCAGGTGAATGTCGGGCAAATGATAAATCCCGGTCAGCAAGTCGTGTCGTTGCAGGCGCTCGATCCGGTGTTTGTCGATTTTGCATTGCCGCAGCAATTTCTCACGCGTTTGTCGCAGGGGCTCGACGTGAAGGTGACGAGCGACGCCGTGGACGGCCGTGATTTCCCCGGGAAATTGACGGCGATTAATTCGTCGGTCGATCCGATCACGCGCAATGTCGGTTTGCAAGCGACGCTGGAAAATCACGATCACGTTTTGCGGCCGGGAATGTTTGCGAAAGTGGAAGTGGTGTTGCCGGAAAAACAAAAAACGCTCGTCGTGCCGGGCTCGGCAGTTTCTTACGCCCCGTTTGGCGACTCGGTTTACGTGATCGAGAAAAAGATGGATGAGAAAACGAAGAAGGAGACGCAGGTGTTAAAGCAGGCGTTCGTGCGCGTGGGCGAGGCGCGCGGAGATTTTGTTTCGATCACGCAAGGATTGAAGGCGGGCGACACGATTGTGAGCACGGGCGTTTTCAAATTGCGCAATGGAATGCCGGTGGTGATCAACAATGATCTGGCCCCGAAGCCGCAGCTGAATCCGAAACCGGCAGACACCTAAGATCGACATCTGCCAAGAGCGACATGAACTCTTTCACTGATCTTTTCATTCGCCGGCCAGTGCTGGCGATGGTGGTGAGCTTCGTCATTCTCATCGCGGGATTGCAGGCGATGAAGACGATCAACGTGCGGCAATATCCGCGCAGCGACATCGCGTCCATTACAGTGACGACCGCTTACATCGGCGCAGATGCTGAGCTCGTTAGGGGATTTATCACCACGCCGCTCGAGCGTGCGATCGCGGCGGCGGACGGGATCGATTACATCCAATCGCAAAGTCAGCAGAGCGTTTCGACCATCACAGCGCGCTTGAAATTAAATTACGACGCGAACAAAGCGCTCTCCGATATCAGCTCGAAAGTGGACGCGATTCGGCGCGACCTTCCGCCGGAAGCGGAGATTCCGGTGATCGCGATCCAGGCGGCGGATTCGCAATTCGCGTCGGCCTATCTGAGTTTCACCTCGAACATTCTTCAGCCTAACGAAGTGACAGATTACATGGTGCGCCTGGTGCAACCGCGGTTGACGGCAGTCGGCGGCGTGCAAAAAGCCGACATTCTGGGCGGGCGCACGTTTGCGATGCGCATCTGGATGAAACCGGAGCGGATGGCGGCGCTGAACATTAGTCCGGCTGACGTTCGCAGTGCGCTGTCGCGCAACAATTATCTGGCCGCGGTCGGAAGCACGAAGGGTTCATTGCTTCAGGTCAATCTGACGGCGAACACGGACCTGCACACAGCGGAGCAATTCAAACAACTGGTGGTGCGGCAGGAAAAAGGCACACTCGTTAGGGTGGGCGACATCGCCGACGTCGTTCTGGGCGCGGAAGATTACAACACGGAAGTCCGTTTCTCCGGCCAGAAGGCAGTGTTCATGGGAATCTGGGTGCTGCCGAACGCGAATTCGGTCGATGTGATCAAGCGCGTGCGAACGGAGCTGGAGCAAATCAAGAAAGAACTGCCGAGCGGCATGACCGGCGAGATGGCCTACGACGCGACCGCGTACATCAACGACGCCATTCACGAAGTCGTGAAAACTTTGATCGACACATTGCTCATCGTCATGGTGGTGATCTTCTTGTTCCTCGGATCGGTCCGCTCTGTGATTGTGCCGATCGTCGCGATTCCGATTTCACTCATCGGCGCGCTGTTTTTGATGCAGCTGTTCGGCTTCACGCTGAATCTGCTGACGCTGCTGGCGATTGTTCTCTCGGTCGGATTGGTGGTCGATGACGCGATCGTTGTCGTCGAGAACGTCGAACGTCATATGCGCGAAGGCTTGTCGCGCGTGGACGCGGCGCTGGTTGGCGCGCGTGAGCTAATCGGGCCGATCATTGCCATGACCATTACGTTGGCCGCGGTCTACACACCGATTGCGCTGCAGGGGGGCCTAACGGGTGCGCTGTTTCGCGAATTCGCGCTCACGCTGGCCGGCGCGGTTTTTATTTCCGGCGTTGTTGCGCTGGTGTTGTCACCGATGATGGCGGCGAATTTATTGCGCGCCGAACATGTCGATCAAGGATTCAGCGGCTGGGTCAATCGCACGTTCGATCGCTTTCGCGAGTGGTACGGGAACCATCTCGATCGCACACTGAACGCGCGCCCGGCGGTGTACATCGTTTGGGGCGGCATCTCGCTGCTTGCGCTCTTCATGTTCGTGACGATCCCGAAAGTGGCGACGAAAGAACTCGCGCCGAAGGAAGATCAGGGCGTCATCTTCGGCATCATCACTGCGCCGGCGAACGCGACGATCGACGACACGATTCGTTATGCCGACGCGGCCGGTAAAGTTTTCAAAGATATTCCGGACACGCGGTTCACCTTTCAAATTACCAATCCGAGCAGCGGATTTGGCGGAATGGTTTTGAAACCGTGGGGCACGCGCAAAACGCCGACGAAAGATTACCTGCCGACAGTGCAGGCAAAACTTGGCGCTATTCCGGGGATCCAAATGTTCCCGATCATGCCGGAAGCGCTACCGGGCAGTGATAATTTTCCAGTGAGTTTTGTCATCGCTTCGACCGCGAGCCAGGAACGCATTCTGGATTTGGCGCGACAAATCTTTTTGAAAGCGATGCAGGCGCACGTGTTTCAATTCGGCGATATCGACACGAAAATCGATCAACCGCAGGCGCAGATCGTTTTCGATCACGACAAAGTTTCAGCCATGGGCCTCGATATGCAGCAGGTCGGCGCCGACTTGTCCGCGAGCATCGGCGGCAATTTCGTTAACCGATTCAACATGGAAGGCCTGAGTTACAAAGTCATCCCGCAGATCAAACGCGTCGATCGATTGAACCCGGAACAACTGCAGAACATTTACGTGACCGGGCCTAACCATCAGCTCGTGCCGCTGAGCACCATCGCCACGATCGAACGAAAAACGGTCGCGCGCTCGCTCAATCGCATGCAGCAACTCAACGCCGTCACCATCAGCGGCGTGCCGGCGGGTTCCGTCGACACCGCGTTGAAGTTCCTCGAAGACGAAGCTCACAAAGTTTTGCCGGCCGGTTATGTCGTCGATTACACAGGCGGCTCGCGCCAATTGCGAATCGAAGGCAGCAAGTTCGGCGCGGTCTTCGGCCTCGCCATCGTGCTCATCTTTCTCGTCCTCGCCGCGCAGTTCAACAGCTTCCGCGATCCATTTATCATCCTGCTCGGTTCGGTGCCGCTCGCGCTTTTCGGCGCCGGCATCTTCATGTTTCTCAAGATGCCGTTTGGAACATTTTTTCCTCCTGAACGCCTGACAACCTCATTCAATATTTATTCTCAAGTCGGACTCGTCACGTTGGTAGGACTCGTAGCGAAAAACGGAATCTTGATCGTACAGTTCGCCAACGAGCTGCAGCGCCAAGGACGCAAGAAATTGGCAGCTATAGCGGAAGCGGCACGGATCCGTTTGCGTCCTATCATGATGACGAGCGTCGCGACCGTGGCCGGTCACTTTCCGCTTACGCTTGTCACAGGTGCCGGTGCGGAGGCGCGGAGGTCCATTGGTCTCGTGCTCGTCGGCGGAATGACCATCGGAACAATCTTCACGTTGTTCATCGTGCCATCGCTCTACATGCTCATAGCTAAAGATCATCGCAAGGAAGGCGGGCCCGTTGAAGAGCCCTCAGATGAAGATGTCGATCTTGCGCCGGAGTACGCGCTCGCCCGCGCGAATGGCGGCGACGGAAACGGAAACGGCTGGAAGCAGTCGTAATTCCGGCCGCAGTTTCGAAATTCACCACGCGCAAGTCACTGCTCCCGCGCGATCCTTCTAAAAGGGCATTCAACAGGAGGAGGAGAGAGATGAAAGCAATCCGCATTTCAATATGCGCGTTGGCGGCCACGTTCTTCATTGCGACAGTCGCTCGCGCAGACACTTACAGTTGGACAAATTTTCAGTCCGACATACCCGGCGTCGCTACGCACACCGATCCAAACCTGGTCAATCCATGGGGCATGGCGGTGTCATCCGGCGGCACTATTTGGGTGAGCGACAACGGCACTGGCGTCTCGACACTTTACGGTCAGGACGGCACCGCTCGTTCGCTCATCGTCACCATCCCGACCGCCGCGCGCAACAAGAGCAACGCCAATCCAACTGGCGTCGTTGTTAATCCGACGTCGTTTTTCAAAATCACGCTCAACGGAAATTCGCAACCCGCGCGATTCATTTTCGTGAGCGAAGACGGCTCCATCTCCGGTTGGAACCCGAACCTCGATCAAACACACGCCATCATCGCAGTCGACAACGGCACGAACAAAGGAAGTAAGAGCGCCATCTATAAAGGGGCGACACTGGGTGTCGCCAACGGTCACAATTTTCTTTACGTCACAAATTTCCACACCGCGCGCGTTGAGACTTACGACGAGAATTTTCATCTCGTGAACGCGAATAGCTTTGTCGATCCGAGCCTTTCCACCGGCTACGCGCCCTTCGGCATCCGCAACATCAACGACCAAATTTACGTGACCTACGCGGTCCAGGATTCGAAAGGCACTGACGATGTCGCGGGGCCGGGCAATGGGCTCGTCGATGTCTTCGACACCAGCGGTCATTTCGTTAGGCGACTGATCTCCAACGGCAATCTCAATGCGCCGTGGGGACTCGCGTTAGTCGGTGGCGAACTTTGGGTGGGAAATTTCGGCGACGGTAAGATCAACAATTACGATCCGACCACCGGCGCATTCCTCGAAACGCTCAGCACCGCCGATGGAACTCCGCTGCACTTCGATGGCTTGTGGGACCTGCTACCGGCACAAAACGGCGACGGTGTTTTCTTCACCGCCGGTATTGCGGATGAAGAGCACGGGCTCTTCGGATTGATCACCGAAGATTAGGCGCGCGATAACTTTTCGCGGCCGTGCGGCCGCGCAAGATCGACAATCGGGCCTAACGGAACGATCCGCGTGGGATTAATCTGCTCGTGCGTCATATAGTAATGACGCTTGATGTGATCGAAGTTCACAGTCTCGGCGATTCCCGGCTGTTGATAAAGATCGACAAGGTAACCTTGCAGTTTGGGATAATCGATGATGCGGCGCAGATTGCATTTGAAGTGGCCGTGATAAACAACATCGAAGCGGACAAGCGTGCAGAACAATCGCCAGTCCGCTTCGACGATGTGATTACCGAAGAGATAACGCGACGCCGTTAGTCGTTTCTCCATTTCGTCGAGCGCTTCAAAAACTTTCGCGCAGGAAATCTCATAGGGCCGTTGGCGCGTGGCGAATCCGGCCCGGTAAACGCCGTTGTTGATGTTCTCGTAAATAAAGTCGCTCAGCTTCGTGTGCTCATCCGCGATGTCTTTTGGGAAAAGATCGACATCTTTATTTGCGGCGGCCTCGTTGAAGGCATCGTTGAAGATCACGCAGATGTCGTCCTCGCAATTGTTCACGATCTTGCGCGTTTCCTTGTCCCACAAAACCGGCACCGTCACGCGCTCATCGAAATTCGGATCGGTCGAGGCGTAGCCTTCCCGCAAATATTTGAAATGACTAACCGGATCGGTCGAGGCGAACTCCTGCGCCGGCGGCCATTTCTCCGACGGCCCGCGAAAGGCCCAACCGTTTTCGTCGCGCACCGGATCGACAATCGTTAGGCCAATCGCATCCTGAAGTCCTTTGAGATTGCGCACGATCAACGTGCGACTCGCCCACGGACACGCCAATGAAACGTAAAGATGGTAACGCCCCGTGGTCGCCGGGTACGATGTCGATCTTCCAATCCATTCGCGAAACGCGTCCTCCTGCCGCTGGAATTCACCCGACTCGTTAGACTCTTTTTCAAATTGCGCGCTCATAGATTCACCTTCCGCACCATCGCGACGAACCTTGGGTCGTTCCGCAACGCATCGTAAGTCGGTTCCAGTTTTAATTCCGGCAACCACGCCGCGTGCATCTCGACCGCTTTCTCCAGCCACGTCAGCGCTTCGTTGTTATCGCCAGCCGCGGTATACGCGAGAGCGATCAAAAGCGGCGAACGATATTTCCCGCTCGCGTTTAACTGCTGCGCGAGCTGCGCCTGCTTCCGAAAAAACGCCGGGGCGCCCTGCGTCTCGAACGTGCGCTTTAGATCGGCGAGCTGGTCCGGCGTGTGCGCACCGTCGAGCTCGATCGCGCGCTGGACATGCGCAACTGCTTCGGACACTCGATTCGCCTTCAGAAGCACGTAAGCGATGAAATGCTGCGTAACGGCATTGTCCGGATCCAGCGTGATCGCTTTTTGCAATTCCGCGAGCGCCGGGTCGATTTGCCGCTGAAACCAATACCAGGTGGCAAGATCGACAAGGTAACGCACGGAAAGCGGGTCCGACTCGCGCGCGCGGTCGAGTTGCGCGCGCGATTCGGGAAAGCGGTTCATGAAAATCAAAAACTCGGCATACCACAAACGCGCGTCCGCCGATTTTGGATTCAATCGCACCGCTTCCGCCAGTTCGCGCTCGGCGTCGGCGTGCCGCCATTCGTATTCATATGTGACAAAACCAAGCGCGCTGTGCGCTTCCGCGAGATTGGGATCGAGCTTTAGCGCGCGTTCGGCTGCGGCCTTGGCTTGCGGAAACGCCGCGTCAGGTGGCGCAAAATTCCAATAGGCAATGAGATTAAACACTTCGGCCAGGCCGGCGCCGGCGAGCGCGAAGTGTGGATCGATATCAAGCGCGCGACGGAAATGTTCGACCGCCTTGTTAAATCCGGCTTCGCTGTAAGTGTTGAATTCGTACCGGCCTAACAAGTAGATCTGATACGCTTCCGAAGCTTCGGTCGGCGGTTTGGTCAGGCGCTGCGTTTCTTCCACGCCCAGCTGCACCTTGAGCGCGTCCACCACCTGCCGCGAGATATCGCTGCGAATCTGCAAGATGTCCGTCATGTCGCGGTCGTAATTTTGCGCCCATAAATGGAAACCGTCGGCGACGTTGATGAGCTGCGCAGTGATGCGGAGCTTATTGCCCGCTTTACTCACGCTGCCTTCGAGCACAGTCGCGACATTCAATTGCTCGCCGACTTTGCGAATGTCTTCGGTCTTGCCTTTGAAGGCGAACGACGACGTCCGCGCCGGCACGTGCAGACCTTTCACCTGCGTGAGCGCGGTACACAGATCTTCAGTCATGCCGTCGCTGAGATATTCGTTCTCTTTATCGGCGCTCATGTTCACGAACGGCAACACCGCGACCGATTTCGATGCGGGTGTGACGTGCGAGTGCGAACGCCAGGACCAAAGCGCGACCGCGATAAGCAAGATCGACAATGCTAAGATCGACATCTTCCATGCACGCGGTTTCTGCGGCGCTGCGGGAACGCGCTTCGTTTTCTCCCACGGCAAAACCACGCGGAACAAATCCATCGGCAATTGAATGTTCTTCAAATCCGTGGGCGCGATCTTCTCTAGGCGTTGCCCGAATGCGTTGTGAATTTGGCGTTCGACATCGACGGAAATGCAAATGCCACCCGATTGAGCGAGCGGTTGAATGCGAGACGCGATGTTGACGCCGTCGCCATAAACATCGCCCTCACGATGGACGACGTCGCCGATGTGAATGCCGATGCGCACTTCCAGTTGTCGATCTTGCGCGACGTCGTGATTGCGCTTGGCCAGAGCGCGTTGAATCTCGACCGCGCAATTCGCGGCGTTGAGCGCGCTGGGAAATTCCACCATGAACGCGTCGCCGATGGTTTTGATTTCGGTCCCATTGAATTGCGCGAACAGCGCGCGCAGGATCTCGCGATGTTCTTCGAGCAGCTCGAGGGCAAGGGCGTCGTCGCGTTGCGCGATCGCGCTGTAGCCCACTACATCCGTGAACACGATCGCGGCGAGACGGCGTTGTTCTGACGGTTGAGTCATTGGCGGAGCAAGAGAACAGCCGCGCCATTGATTTTGCCAGCGCGCAATCTTTCGAGCGCGGTGTTCGCTTCTTCGAGCGGAAAAGTTTCGGTGCGCGTTTTTATCGGGACGCGCCGTGCCAGTGCGAGAAATTCTTCGCCGTCGCGACGGGTGAGATTCGCGACGGAGCAGATGCAACGCTCGTTCCAAAGATCGACATACGGAAACTGCGGGATGTCGCTCATGTGAATGCCGCCGCAGACGACGATGCCGCCTTTGGCGAGCGCGCGCAACGCGGCCGGAACGAGCGCGCCGACGGGCGCGAAGATGATGGCGGCGTCGAGTTGTTCCGGCGGCAATTCGTCAGAACCGCCGGCCCATTTCGCGCCTAACGAACGGGCAAATTGCTGCCCTTCGGCATCACCGGGCCGCGTGAACGCGAACAGTTGTCGATCTTCGTAAACCGCGACCTGTGCGATGAGATGCGCGGCCGAGCCGAACCCATAAATACCGAGGCGGCGCGCATCGCCCGTCTTGCGGTAGGAACGGTACCCGAGCATTCCGGCGCACAGCAGCGGCGCAAGATCGACATCGTCCGCTTCGTTAGGCAGCGGGAACGAATAACGTGCGTGCGCGACCGCGAAGTCGGCGTAGCCGCCGTCGATGGTGTATCCGGTGAGACGCGCGCGATCGCACAAGTTCTCACGATTAGATCGACAATAAACACATTCGCCGCAGGTCCAGCCGAGCCACGGAACACCAACGCGGTCGCCGATCGCGAATTGCGAAACGTTCGCGCCAAGTTTTTCAACACGCCCGATGATTTGGTGGCCCAGAACGAGCGGCAGTTCTGGATTCGGCAGTTCGCCATCGACGATATGCAGATCGGTGCGACAAACGGCGCAGGCCGAGACCCGGATCAGGATTTGATCGGCCGCCGGCAGCGGCGCGGGAATGTCGCGGAGTTGTAGCCGCTTTCGCGGTTCGGTCATAACCATCGCGCGCATGTCGATCTTACATAACGAAAGTCGGGCGAAATTGCGAGAGCCGGGCCATGCCGGCGGCGCGCGACGTGCTGACTAGAGCGGCCACGCATTCCCTCCTAATTGTTTGAACTTGAAACGATATGACGCAGCAATGGTTTGACGCTCTGCTCGGCGCAATGCTCGACCGCGAGCCCGATGCTCCCGATTTTCTATTCGTCGCAGGCAAGCAGCCGATCGCGCAGTGCCACGGTGCGCTGAAGGAATTTGAGATAGCGGACCGCAAAGAGGGACTTTCCGAACATGAGATCGAGCGGATCGCGAATGTGCTGATCGATGGCAATAAACGGCTGGTGGACGATTACGCGACGCGCGGGTCGTGCGATTGCAGCTACGCTCTTCCCGGACGCGCCCGCTTCCGCGCAAATATTTTCAAGCAACGCGGACGGCACGCCATCGTCATGCGACGATTGCCGGCGGACATTCCGACGATCGAGTCGTTAGGCCTGCCACCGGTTTTTCACGAGATCGTCTTGGAAAAATACGGAATCATTTTCGTGACCGGCGCGACCGGGAGCGGCAAGACATCGACGCTCGCCGCGATGCTCAATGAGTTGAATCACTCACAACAACTGCACGTGGTTACACTGGAAGACCCGATCGAGTACGTGCATCCGCACAAAGGTTGCATTTTCAGTCAGCGCGAGCTCGGAAAGGATTTCCCAAATTTCGCCGAAGGTTTGCGCGCGGCGCTGCGACAGGCGCCCAAAGTTATTTTGGTCGGCGAAATTCGCGACCGCGAGACGATGGAGATTGCGCTGACTGCGTCGGAGACCGGCCACGTGGTTTTTGCTACGCTGCACACGATCGATGCCGGCCAAACCGTGCACCGCATCGTCGGCATGTTCAGCAAGGAAGAGGAACAGCAAGTGCGGCAACGTCTCGCCCTTACCGTGCGTTACATCGTTAGCCAACGCCTGGTGAACAAGATCGACAGTTCGCGATTACTCGTAACCGAGATCATGGGCAGCAGTCTGCGCACGCGCGAAGCATTGCTTTACGGCGAAGGCGAGAACCGCACGTTCAACGACATCATCGAAGCGGCGAGCAACCGCGGCTGGCACACGTTCGATCAGGAATTGTTGCAGGCGTTCGACACGAACATCATTACCGAAGACGTCGCGATGATTTTTGCGAGCAACAAGAACAAGATCCGGCGCGACATCGAGATGTTGAAGAAGGTGAAGCGGCCGGGAGAAGTGGCGAACGTTTCGTCGGGATTGAAGCTGCAGTCATCGCCGCTGCCGCAAGTCGCGGCGGTGCGACAGGCGGAAACAGCCGCGACGAAGTAATTGTCGATCTTGGCCTAACGAGCCGCGGTCGCGGTCTCGAGCGGCGTCGATGCGGTGCCGTATTGCTCGTGATAATGCGCGCTGCGCAAAAACGGAACTCGATCGAGCACGTTTTCCTGGAACCATTCGAGCGCGAGATAAATCACCGGCGTGATGTAAAGCGTGATGAGCTGCGAGAAGATGAGGCCGCCGACGATGACCAAGCCAAGCGGCCGCCGCGATTCACCATCAGCGCCGTAACCAAGCGCGAGCGGGACCGCGCCCATGAGCGCGGCGAGCGTGGTCATGATGATGGGACGAAAACGTTCGATGCTCGCTTCGTGAATGGCAGCGCGCCGGTCGTAGCCTTCATCGAGTCGATGCAGCGCAAAATCGACAATCATGATGCCGTTCTTTTTCACGATGCCCATTAACAGGAATAATCCGATGACCGAGTACAACGAGAGCGTCGAACCGAATAGCCACAGCATCATCAAGCCGCCGACCACCGCCGGAAATAATGTCGAAAGGACGGTGATCGGATGGACATAACTTTCGTAGAGAATTCCAAGAATGACATACATGACGAAGAGCGCGCCGATGACGAGGAATGGCAACGCTGAGAACAGTTGTTGCAAGACCAGGCCTTCGCCTTGCAGTTCGCCTTTGACTGTCGGCGGCAAAACTTCCGCGGCCGATTTTTGGATGAAGTTCGTTACGTCGCCGAGCGCGACTCCGGGTTTGGTATCGAAACCAAAGGTGACGCTGGTGAATTGGTTGGTGTGATTGACCGATTGTAAACCGAGCCGCGGCGCCGATGTCGTGACCGCTCGCAACGGCACAAGCGAAGTCCCCTGCCCCCGCACATACAAATCGCGCAAATCTTCCGGACGTTGTCGATCTTTGTCTTCGACTTCGAGGATGACTTGATACTGATCGTCCGGTTGCTTGATGAGGTAGACGTAATTTTGCGAATACGCGGAACGAAGCAGACTCTGCAGTTTGCCAACCGAAACGCCTAACATGCTGGCGCGATCGCGATCAATCTGGATGTCGAGATTTGGTTGGTTGCGGAAAAGATCGGAGCGCGGCGGCGAGGCGAAGCCGTCGTAGTTTTTCAATTTCGCATCCAGTTTATCGGCGGTGGCGTAAACTTCGTCGGGATTGATGCCGCTGATGGCGTAGCTGTAGCGGCCGAAGGCGCTGCCGGTCGCGCCGATATTAATTTGCAGCACCGGCTGGGGATTCAATGTCGCGAAAATTCCCGGAACCGCGTTGATCGAACGCCGCAAATCCAGGGAGACATTGTCGATGTGCGGACGTTCCTTGCGGTCCTTCAAAAAGAACACGGTGAAAATGCCGGAGGAACCGGCGCGTCCGCTGCCGGCCACGGTGAAATATTTATCGACCGCGGGATTCGCCTGCAAAATGGGATCGAGCCTATTCTGCATCTCGCGCTGGCGCTGCGGTGAAGCGCCTTCCTGCATGAGCAACGCGCCGCGGATCAGCCCGCTATCGCCCGTCGGCAGCAAAGTGAAAGGCAGCGCTTTGAAGAAAAACCAAACGCCAAGGCCGCAGGCAATGAGGATTGGAACCGCGAGCACGCCATGATCGAGAAACCAGCCTAACGAGCGATCGTAGAAGCGCAGCACCGGCTTGAAAAAGCTCTCGGTGAATCGTTCCATCCACGTCTTGCGATCGCCGGGTTTATGTTCGCGCAAAATTCGCGAGCACATCAGCGGCGTAAGCGTGAGCGACACCAAACCGGAGGCAAAGATCGCGACAATGATGGTGATGGCGAACTCGCGGAAAATGCGGCCGAGCAATCCCGGCATGAAGACGAGCGGGATGAACACCGCCGCGAGCGACAACGTCATCGAAAGAATCGTGAACGAAATTTCGCCGGCGCTGTTCAAGGTCGCGCGATGAACGGATTCGCCATGCTCGACTCGCCTCACGACGTTCTCGAGAAACACGATGGCGTCATCGACGAGGAACCCGATGGCGAGCGTGAGCGCCATGAGCGTCAGGTTATTGATCGAATAATTCAGCATCCACATCACGAGAAACGTGAGCAAGATCGACATCGGCAACGCCACCACGGGAATGAGCGTGTCGCGGGCGCGGCCGAGGAAAACGAAAATCACGAGCACGACGAGCGTGAAGGCAATGAAGAGCGTGGTTTGCACATCGGACACCGAATGCACGATGCTTTGTGAACGGTCGAACGTGGGGATCAATTGAATCGAGCCCGGGAGCTCCAGACGTAGTTGCGGCAGCAGGTCGTTAATTGACTGCGCCACTTTCACCACGTTCGCTCCGGCCTGGCGCGAAACCGCGAGCACGATGACCGCTGCGGGCGGATTAAATCCGCGCGCGTAAAAGCGGCGTGAGAGCCGTTCGTCTTGCACGCTGTCGACAACCGTCGCGACATCGCGCAGATACACCGGCGGATTGCCGCCCGCAATAATCAGCTTCCGATAACCTTCTGCGTCCGTCAGCTGTCCGTTAGGCCGCAACACCATCGACATTGTCTTGCCATCGAATTGCCCGGCGCCGGAATAGGACGTTCCGGCGCGGACCGCGGTCGCGAGTTCGTCAAAGGTGATATTGCGCGCCACGAGCGCTCCCGGATCGGCCTTGATCCGAATCGCGCTCTTCACTCCGAAAATCTGCACTTGCGAGACGCCGGGCAAAATATTGATGCGCTGCTGCACTTGTG
>JBEEGX010000117.1:0-9365 GCA_041167105.1 Verrucomicrobiota bacterium | reverse complement strand
CGCGCCGGAATTTATAAATACGGCTGCACAAAAATTCTGGCCGACGCCAATGCGGTGAAGCACAAGCTCATCACCGAAAACAAAATCGCTGCCGACAAAATCGCGGTCGTCGGTTCCGGTGTCGATCTTGCGCGATTTCAAAAAGGCGACGGCGCGAAGTTCCGTCGCGAAATGAATTTCGCGCCGGACGCGCCGGTGATCGTAAACATCGGCATGATCCGCTCGGACAAAGGCCAAATGCGTTTAGTCAGCGCGGCCGCGAGCGTGTTGAAGCAGCGGCAGGACGCGCGATTTGTTTTCGTCGGCAAAGGTACGCGCGACGGAAATCGCGAAGAACGCATGCGCGATATGATCGCGAAGACCGGCTTCGCCGAAAAAATTCTGATGCTCGGTTATCGCTGGGACACGCCCGATATTCTCGCCGCCGCAAATCTCCTCGTGATCTCATCGTTAGGCACCGAGGCGTCGCCGATTGTTTTGCGCGAAGCTTTCGCGGCGGGGGTGCCGGTGATCGCGACGCGCATCGGCGATATTCCCGAAGTTGTGCGCGACGGCGAAAACGGATTGCTGATCGAGCCGAACGATCGCGATGCGCTCGCGAATGCGATCATGCGATTTCTCAACGATCCGGAACTGGCGCAACGCTGTGCGACAAACGCGAGAAAATACGCGCAGGAACATTTCGGCTTCGAGCAGATGATGCGCGCGAAGTTAGATGTCGATCTTGCGATTGTTCCGCAATCACACGACCGGCGCGAGGTTGATCGCGTCGATCAACTCGCGAAACCGTCCGAAGTTTCGTCGATGCGGCGTTAAGATCAGTCGCGGCAATTGCCAGATGTCCGGCTCGTTTTTTTCCTGACGCAGCGCGCTGCCCTGCACGATCTCGCCTTGCCTGACAAGATCGGCGAACTGCTTGTTAAGATTGACAATCGCATTTGGCGCGAGCCGTTGGTTGATGCGGATGACCATCTGTTCGCCGACCCAGCGAAACGAGTGGTACATTTTGTAGAACTGCAAAATCTCCGCGATCGCTTCGTCGACATTGCGCGTGTTTTTGAAGAAACAGAAGTCTTGCGGCGAAACGAACCCGAACTTTTGCAAATGCCCGGTCAGAAATTCCATCCACGTTTGCCAGTAAGTTCCACCTTGTCGATCTAACAAGACGACGGGAATGACGCGCGCTTTGCCCGTCTGCATGAGCGTGAGCACTTCGAAGGCTTCGTCCATCGTGCCGAAGCCGCCGGGGAAAAGCGCGAAGGCGTGCGTTTCCTTCACGAAGTTGAGTTTGCGGGTGAAGAAATAATTGAAGTTAATCAGCTTCGGATCGCCTTCGATGATGATGTTGGCGCGCTGCTCGAACGGCAGGCGAATGTTGAGACCGAAACTGTTTTCGCGACCGGCGCCACGTTGGGCTGCGCCCATGATGCCATCGCCGCCACCGGTGATGACCATAAATTTTTCAGCGACGATGCGCCGCGCGAATTCCTCCGCCACTTTCGCTTCCGGGCCATCATCCGCGATCCGCGCCGAGCCGAAGACGACGGCTTTGCGCACGTGCGAGTAGGGCGCGAAAACTTTCGCGGCGTAACGAAGCTCTTTGAGCGAGCGATTGATCAGCTTGAGATCGGCGACCGACATTTTGTCGCGCGCCATCTTCAGCGCGGTCACGATCATCTCCTCGATCAATTCGGGATTGGTATCCGCGCCCCATTCCGCCACCAGCGCTTTGATGCGCGCGTCCCATTCCGGGCCTAACGACGCGATGCGGCGCGATGGTTGGTTCTGAATTGCGCCGGCGGTGAAATCTTCCACGATGAATTGTAGAGGCAGCCGTGTCGGCTGCAATGAGCAACGACTAGAGCAGGCGACACGCCTGCCGCTACAGTTAAATAGCAATCAAGTCGCTCAGAATCTCGCGCATGTTGCGAATCGGCAGCGAATAGTGGCCAGCATTGTCGACGTAACGCGCGCGGCAATTCGGCAAACGTTTTTCGACTTCCTCCGCGACGCGGTACGAAAACGTGCGGTCTTGTTTTCCATGCCAGAGACGAACTGGAAGATCGACATCTTCCAAACGAAATCCCCACGGCTGCGCGTAAATCTGCGCATCGAGCATGACGCCGTCAGCGCCGCCGCGCCACGCGCGACGTTGACTTTCGAAGCAAGCGTTGAACGCGGCGACATCGCGCAGCGCCTCGCGATCGCACGGTTGCAGAAATCGCAACAAACTCCGCGCGATCTTGATCGACATCCGTACGGACGCGAACGGACGGGCAATGCGAAAACACAAGCGCAGCAATTCCGGATTGCGCTGATGCAACGCAAGCATCCAGCGATAGAGCGGCAACAATCCCGCGTGATCGGCAAGATCGACAATCGGCGGCGCGCCGCTCACGACCGCAATCGCGCGCACGCGTTCCGGCATGGTGTGCGCAGTAGCCAGCGCGTAGGGGGCGCCGCCGGAAATCGCGAGCATGTGAAATTTTTCCAACCGCAACTCATCCGCCAATTCCTGAATGAGCGGCGGCCAATCCATCAGCGTGCGATTGGCTTGCCACGCCGATCGCGCGATCCCGGGCCGGTCCGGCGAAATAATTCGCACGCCGACTTCACGCGCAGCCGCGTCAGTTAATTCCGCCATCGTGCACGAGCTCGGCCAGCCATGACAAAAAATCACGGGCGTGCCGTTGCGATCGCCATATTCCTGCGACCAAATCGCGCCGCCGTTTCGCAGTTGCACCAGCCGCTCGACCTTTACTTGTCGATCTTGCGCTGGCCCGCCCGCGTTTGTAGGTTCAAATTGTGATGCGGACATTCCGCTGCGGAGTTTCGTATTACTAATATGAACGAATACTCAGAACCGCCGGCTGGCAAAATCAACGTGCACGGGAACGGCTTCGGCGCGGCCACTCCTGAACAGATCGAAAAACGCGCACGCGAGATCGCGATGATCGACGAACGCAACCCGGAAGAATTTACCGACGAAGATTGGAACGAGGCGCGGCGTGAGTTGTTAGGCAACGCGACGCCCAATCCGCCGGAAGAGGACGAGAACACCAGTCGCATGCAAGAAGAATGGGAAGTCACGCCGGATGATCATGGCCACCGCGTCCCGCGTCCCGGTGTGAGCGAGAATGAGGAAACGATCGGCGAACACCTGGTCACCGACGGCGTCGAGGAAGCGACGCACGATCAAATGCTCGAGGCGCGCAAGGAAGAGATCGAGCAGGAGGGCGACATTACTTGAGTCAAACTGCGGTCGAAACGCCAGTCCGGCTCGGACATGTCGATCTTGCACCGGGCGCGCAACGCAGTTACGGGCGCGCGGAAAAATTGCTGGCGCGTTTTCACGAAGTCCGCGATTTCTCGACGCGCCTGGCGAAAGATCTGGCCCCGGAAGATTGCGTCGTGCAATCGATGCCGGACGTAAGCCCGACGAAATGGCATCTCTCGCACACGACGTGGTTTTTCGAGACGTTCATTCTGAAAAAATGGGTCAGCGGTTATCAATCGGAAGTTCCCGAATACGCTTACCTGTTTAATTCTTACTACAACGCCGCGGGCGATATGCATCGGCGCGATCTGCGCGGTTTGATTTCGCGGCCGACGGTGAACGAATCGTTCCGCTACCGCGAGTCGATCAACGCGCATATGGATGATTTGCTTTCAAGTGCGGAGGACAAGCTGCTCGACGAAATCGAGCCGATTATCACGCTTGGCATTCATCACGAGCAGCAACATCAGGAACTGCTGCTCACGGACATCAAACACGTCCTCGCGCAAAATCCGCTTCACCCGGTCTACCGCGAAGGTAGGGACGCCGCGCTGCGGCGTCCGGACGGCGCAGCGCGCCGTCCCTACCACTTCATCGAATTCGATGAAGCCATCATCGAAATCGGCCACGAAGGAAATGATTTCGCTTACGACAACGAATCGCCGCGTCATCGCGCGCTCGTCTTGCCTTTCGCGCTGGCAAATCGCCCCGTCACGAATGCCGAGTATCTAGAGTTCATCGAAGACAACGGTTACTCGCGTTCGGAATTTTGGCTTTCGTTAGGCTGGATGACGGTGAACGAGCAACGCTGGCGCGCGCCACTTTATTGGATCGAGCGCGACGGCGAGTGGTGGAACTTCACTCTCTCGGGGCTGCGAAAGATCGAGCCTAACGAGCCGGTCACGCACATCAGCTATTTCGAAGCGGACGCATTCGCGAATTGGAAAGGCGCGCGGTTACCGACGGAATTCGAATGGGAGTATGCGGCCGATGGCATGTCGACCGACGGAAACTTTGTCGATGGCGAATCATTTCATCCGTTGCCCGATTCAACGCAAGATCGACATCTTCATCAGATGTTCGGCGACGTTTGGGAATGGACGCGCAGCAGTTACTCGCCCTACCCCGGTTATCGCGCTGCGCCGGGCGCCCTCGGCGAATACAACGGCAAATTCATGTGCAACCAATACGTCCTGCGCGGCGGCTCCTGCGCGACGTCGCGCACGCACATTCGCAAGACCTATCGCAATTTCTTTCAACCCGAGAAACGGTGGCAATTCACCGGGATCCGTTTAGCGCGCGATCTTTCGTGATGTTTCCTTCAAACGCAGTTGTCGATCTTGCGGCGAAGCGAGCGTTTCGCGATGAAGTTCTTGTCGGCCTAACGAGCACGCCGCGCAAGCTGCCTTGCAAATTCTTTTACGACGAACGCGGCGCGCAATTGTTTCAGAAAATTTGCGAGCTGCCCGAGTACTACATCACGCGCACCGAAATCGGCATCTTGCGATTGCATGGCGCGGAGATCGCGGCCGCGCTCGGTCCCGATATCGAGCTCATCGGTCTCGGCACCGGCGCGGGAACGAAAACGAAAATCCTTCTGCAAGAATTGCGCGACCCGCGCGTATATGTGCCGATCGATATTTCGAAAGAGCAACTCGACCGGTCGACCGCGCGATTTCGAACATTGTTTCCTGCGCTGGATATTCTTCCGGTTGCGGCCGATTACCTCGAACCCTTCGATCTTCCGCTGCCGCGAAAAGTTTCCGCGCGGAGCGTTGTTTACTTTCCCGGTTCGACCATCGGCAACCTCGAACCCGACGCCGCCGTCGAATTCATGGAACGCCTTGTCGATCTTGCCGGCGAAGGCGGCGGCTTGCTCATCGGCGTCGATCTCCAGAAAGATCCGAAAATTATCGAGGCCGCGTACAACGACCAAGCCGGCGTCACCGCCGAGTTCAATCTCAATCTGCTCACACGCATCAATCACGACCTCGGCGCGAACTTCGACCTGACGAATTGGCGCCATCGCGCGATTTACAACGCCGCCGCCGGCCGCATCGAGATGTATCTTATCAGCGCAATCGATCAGCGCGTGCAATTGCAAGATCGACATGTTGATTTCGCGGCGGGGGAGAAAATTCTGACCGAGTATTCTTACAAACACACGCCGGCAGGTTTCGCTGCTTTGGCGCGCCAGGCCGGTTTCGCTTTCGAGAGACTTTGGACGGACGACGCGCAGTTGTTTGGCATTTTCTACTTTCGCGTTGCAGAATAGCGGCGCGTGAGCGCGCTGGTTCAACTTGTCGATCTTAGCAAACGTTACGGCGAATCGTCTGCGTTGCAGCCGACGAATCTCGCGATCGAGCGCGGCAAAACTACGGCGCTGATCGGACCGAGCGGCTGCGGCAAATCGACGTTGCTGCGTTTGATTATCGGCCTAACGATACCCGATGGCGGCGAAATCCTGTTCGATGGAGAGAAGATCGACATGGACAAGATCGACATCGTGCGCCGGCGAATCGGCTACGTCATTCAGGAAGGCGGTTTGTTTCCGCATCTCACCGCGCGCGGGAATGTTCTGTTGATGTCGCGGCATCTCGGCCGACGCGAAGAAGAATCTCTCGCCCGACTGCGCGAGTTGTGCGCGCTGACGCGCTTTCCGGAAACGCTGCTGGATCGTTACCCGCTCGAACTTTCCGGCGGACAACGCCAGCGCGTCAGCTTGATGCGCGCGCTGATGCTTTCGCCCGAGCTCTTGTTGCTCGACGAGCCACTTGGCGCACTCGATCCGCTCGTGCGCGCGGCGTTACAACGCGACCTGAAAGAAATTTTCGCGCGATTACAGCAAACGGTTTTGCTCGTGACGCACGATCTCGCCGAAGCCGCCTACCTCGGCGACACGATCGTTTTAATGAACGAAGGCCGCATCGTGCAGCAGGGATCGATTGTCGATCTTCGAACAAATCCGGCGAACGAATTCGTTTCTGAATTCATCAACGCTCAACGCGCGCTCGTATTCCAATGAACCGCAGAGATCGCAGAGCACGCAGAGTTTTATTAATTGTCTCGGCGCTCTCTGCGGTAATGATTCTGAGTGCCGCCGCTGAGCCAGTGCGCGTGGGCTCGAAGAAGTTCACGGAATCTTACGTACTCGGTGAAATTGCGAAGCGCGCGCTGAACAATGCCGGTGTGCCGGCGGAACATCGACAGGGAATGGGCGGCACGATCATTCTCTGGCAGGCACTGCGCGGCGGACAGATCGATGCCTATCCGGAATACACCGGCACGATCACGGAAGAAATTGTGAAGCGCGGCGATGGCCTGACGATCCAGCAGATCGAAAGCGAACTCGGCAAGGTCGGCATCGGCATGACGGAGTCGCTCGGATTTAACAATACTTACGCGTTGGTCATGCGGCGAGATCGCGCGGAGAAGCTTGGGATTCATACGATCGGCGATTTGCAGAAACATTCGGAGCTGAAGTTTGGGCTCACGCATGAATTCTTAGATCGACATGATGGCTGGCAACCGCTCGCGCAGAAATACGCGCTGCATCCGCGCGATGTCATCGGGATCGATCACGCACTCGGTTATGCCGCGCTCAAGAGCGGCGAGATCGATGTGAAGGACGCATACTCGACCGACGCGAAGATTTCCGAATTCGATCTCGTCGTTCTCGACGATGACCAAAAGTTTTTTCCGCGTTACGAAGCCGTCTTTCTATTTCGCACGTCGCTTTCGACTGAAGCGACGTCCGCCCTGCGTAAACTTGAAGACACGATCGACGAAACAAAAATGATTCAGCTCAATGCGGAAGCGGAGCGCACAAAAGATTACTCGCGTGCCGCGAGCTTGTATTTCGAGAACGATGCAAGATCGACAACTACATTTGCGACTGAATCGCTCACGCACAAAATCGCGCGCTGGACTATTCGCCATCTCGAGCTCGCGGGCATTTCGCTGCTCCTCGCGATCGTCGTTGGAATTCCGTTAGGCATCTTCGCGAGCCGCGGCGGCGCCATTGGTCATGTCATTCTCGGCTTCACCGGAATCGTGCAAACGATTCCGTCGCTCGCGTTGCTCGCGCTGCTCGTGCCGCTGCCGTTTTTCGGAATCAGCGCGCGTACCGCTATCGCCGCGCTGTTTCTGTATGGCTTGCTGCCGATCGTGCGCAACACAGCGACCGGATTGCAGGATATCTTGCAGCCGATCCGCGATTCTGCGATCGCGCTCGGACTCGAACCGCGCGCGCAACTGCGCAAAATTTATTTGCCGATCGCGTCGCGCTCGATTCTCGGCGGAATCAAAACGAGCGCGGTCATCAACATCGGAACGGCGACGCTCGCGGCATTGATCGGCGCGGGCGGATTAGGCGAACCAATTCTTAGCGGGCTAAACTTAAACGATCACGCCACGATTTTGCAGGGCGCGATTCCGGCGGCGATCCTCGCGCTACTGGTGCAGTCGCTCTTCGATTTACTCGATCGCATTTTGATTCCGAAGGGACTGCGGCTGTAAGATCGACAATGGCGATTGCGTCAATCAATCCGGCAACCGGCGAGAAGCTGAAGGACTTTCCGCCGCACGATGCGCCCGAAGTCGAGCGGCGTTTGCAGTGCGCCGCGGACGCGTTCGGCAAATGGCGCGGCGAACCTTTCGCAAAACGCGCGCAATTGATGATCGCGACGGCGTCGTTGCTCGAACAGGAGAAGGAAAAATTCGCGCGCGTCATCACGATGGAAATGGGCAAGCTCTTGCGCGAGGCGATCGCCGAAGTCGAAAAATGTGCGAACTGCTGTCGATTTTATGCGGAGAACGCGGAGCGATTTCTCGAAGACGAAGTAGTGCAGACGCAAGCCGCGCGTAGCTTCGTGCGATACCAGCCGCTCGGGCCGGTTCTCGCGATCATGCCGTGGAATTTTCCGTTCTGGCAGGTATTCCGTTTCGCGGTGCCGGCGTTGATGGTCGGGAATGTCGGGCTGTTGAAGCACGCCGCGAACGTGCCGCAATGCGCGCTCGCGATTGAAGACGTCGTTCGTCGCGCGGGTTTTCCGGAAGGAACTTTTCAAACGTTGCTGATCGAATCGAGTGAAGCCGAAAAGGTAATTGTCGATCTTCGCGTGAGAGCGGTGACGCTGACCGGAAGCGAAAAAGCGGGCAGCGCGGTCGCGAGCATCGCCGGCCGCGAAATTAAAAAGGCCGTGCTCGAGCTCGGCGGAAGCGATGCGTTCATCGTCATGCCGAGCGCCGATTTCGAAAATGCCCTAACGACTGGGATCAAATCGCGTATGATCAACACCGGTCAATCGTGCATCGCGGCGAAGCGCTTCTTCATCTCCGATCAAATCTACAACGACTTCCTGCGGCAATTCGTCGAGCGCGTGCGGGCGTTGAAAATCGGCGATCCGCTGGAGGAGACGACGGACATTGGACCATTGGCGAATGAGCAGATTCGCGACGGTGTGCACGAACAGGTGCAGAAGACGATCGCGATGGGCGCGCAATGTCTGACCGGCGGAAACAAAATCGCCGGCGCCGGAGTTTTTTACGAGCCGACAGTACTTGTCGATGTACCGAAAGATTCACCGGCCTTTCGCGAGGAAGTTTTCGGCCCGGTCGCGTCAATCTTTCGCGTGCGCGATGAGACCGAAGCGATCGAGCTGGCGAACGATCATGTCTACGGACTCGGTGCGAGCGTCTGGACTAACGACAAAAAAGAACAGGAGCTTTTCGCATCGGAGTTGGAATCGGGAATGGTATTCTTCAACGGCATGGTCGCGTCCGATCCGCGATTGCCATTCGGCGGCGTGAAGAAATCCGGCTTTGGGCGCGAGCTCAGCGCGATCGGCATCCGCGAATTCACAAATCGCAAGACGATCTGGATCGCGTGAGATGAAGATGTCGATCTTGTGTTACTTCGTGGTGAACTGGTCTTCCTTGTCCTTGAACAAAATGTTGAAGGTGGTGAGCGAGCCGTAGCAACGCGTAATGTATTGCTGCATGTCGAACTTGTCGGCTTCGCTTAATTTATCGCTCGCGTTCACCTTTTGCTCGAGCACGCGCAGATTGTTTCGGATCATGACAATCT
>JBEEGX010000116.1:0-6675 GCA_041167105.1 Verrucomicrobiota bacterium | reverse complement strand
CGAAAAGGAAACGCCTCGCGCAAGCGTGTCAGGCGTGCATTACATTCTGCGGATGAAAACGAACCGGCTCGAAGCTTTCAGCGATGGCGTGATCGCGATTCTCATCACCATCATGGTCCTGGAGCTGAAAGCGCCGAACGATCCGACTCCAGCTTCATTAGCGAGACTGTGGCCGACATTTTTTGCCTACGTCCTGAGCTTCATCATCATCGCGATTTACTGGATCAATCATCATCATCTTATTCATCTCGTTACGCGGGTCGATTCCGTCGTGCTGTGGGCAAACATCAATCTGCTCTTTTGGATTTCGCTCATTCCGTGGGTCACGGTTTATCTGGGCGACAATCATGCGCTGCCATTTCCAGTCGCGCTCTACGCCGCCGTCTCGACCGCCGGCGCGTTTTCTTTTTTCCTGCTGCGCGCATCGATCGCGCGCCATCATCACGAACCGGAGTTCAAGCGATTGAACAGGAAAATGGCGCGCAAGAATATTATCGCGATTCTGATCTACGTCGCGGCCATTGCCGTTGCGTTCATCTCCACACGGCTTGCACTGGTATTGATCGCGCTTCCGGCATTGATGTATTTTCTGCCCGAACGTCCGCTCGAGAAATTCGAGCACGCGTAGCGCGAAGCTACGGCAAAGCGGATTTACTTGATCTCGATCGAAGAGTTCTCTACACCATCCACCGTTTTCTTGACGGAATTGTCCGGATCGAAGACCCACTCTTTGCCGTCGACGAGAAACTTGTAGGCGTGCGTGCCGCTCGACAGATCGACTTTCGCTTTCCAGACGCCGTCGTCGCCTTTCGTCATGGCTACGCTTTTCCAGCCGTTGAAGTCGCACATCAACTCGATGCTCTTCGCGTCCGGCGCTTTGTATTTGAACTCGTGCTCCTCCGCCCTTGCACTCGTTTGCGTCAGAATAATCGCGACGCAGCAACTAAGAATGGTGAAACAAGTTTTCGCACGCATGCCGAACGATCCCGTTCCGGTCGCGTCCTGTCAATTCACCGGCTGATAATCCGCCGGCGTTTGGGCCCGGGCCTGGGCCGAAGAAATTGTTTCATGCGGAACGCGGCGCAGTCCGCTCGTTAGGCCGAGCTTGGATAAAGTCCAGATGATCCACTTGGTCGGGTCCCACTGCCATGGCTTCACACCGTTGCGATAGTCGTGCTGAAATTCGTGGTGATAATTGTGGTAGCCTTCGCCGAAAGTGAACAGCGCCAGGAATAACGAATCTCGCGCGCTGCATCGTGTCGAATACGGCTGACGTCCGATAGTGTGACAGGCGGAGTTAATCAGGAAGGTGCAGTGTTGCAGCACGACGATCTTGGTCACGCCGCCGATGAGAAAGCCTCCGAGCGCGCCGACCCATCCGTTCCACAACGCGCCGATCGACGCCGGCAAAGCAAAACCCATCAGCACCGCGAGCAAATGAACATGTCGATGTTGCCACATGATCAGCGGATCTTTTTTTAGATCGGCCACGTTATCAAACGGCGGTTGCGGCCAGAGCTTGAACAACAGCCAGCCGATGTGCGCGTGGAAAAAGCCTTTAGTGATGTCGTAGGGGTCGTCCTCGTGATCGACATGTTTATGGTGGCGCCGATGCTCGCTTGCCCACATCAGAACTGAATTCTCGAAAGCGGCCGCGCCAAAAATTATGACGAAGAGGCGGATCGGCAGTTTTGCCTGGAAAGTCGCGTGCGAGAAAAGTCGATGGTAGCCGAGCGTGATGCTGAAGCCGGTTAAAGCCAGGAGCACAGCGGCAACTGCGAAATAAAACCAATCAAAACCGAAATGCCACAGGTACCACGGCACCGCAGTCAGGGTGAGGACAAATGTGCCAATCAGGAACGAACTCGTCGTCCAGTTGACCCGGTCGAGTGGGATTCGGAAACTCAATGGAACTCAGGAAACCGGTCGTCCCAATACCACGTCTGCTTTCGTCCAGCTGTGGACCGCGCCGCAATGTGCGCAGGCAAACTTCTGTTTTTTCAGCTTGGCGTCGGGCCAACGACTTTCTTCGATGGTCTGACCGGTGTCGGTCAGTTTCGATGTCGATGGACAACGCACGAGCAAACTTTTCAGATTCGCGCCGGGTTTCCGTTTCGCTGGTCGCGGTGGATCAAATAGGAATCGAGAGGCCATAAATTTAAAATCAGAGTCGGTAAACGATTCGCGCCTTGCCGGTATCGTAAGGAGACATCTCCATCTTTACTCGATCTCCGATTGTTAGGCGAATAAAACGTTTCCGCATTTTTCCGGAAATGTGCGCGAGCACGACGTGATCGTTTGCGAGTGCGACCCGGAACATCGTCCCAGGCAGCACCGCCATGATCGTGCCTTCGAGCTCAATCGCTTTTTCCAAATTCATTAATCGTGTTTTTTTTTGCTCAACTGGCAGGCATCTCGCCTGCATGTCGATCTTGCGCCTTGTCGATCTTGCGCAAGTCAGCGCGGCCCCGAAAAAATTTCGGGGCCGGCTGTGTCATCGTTATCGGCGATTACCGGCGAAACGATTCCCGCCTTGAGGACGCGGGCGTTCGTCGCGCGGACGCGCTTCGTTTACGTTCAGCGCGCGACCGTTTAGGTCGTGGCCATTGAGCGCAGTTTTTGCCGCTTCGGCTTGGGCGTTGTCATTCATAGTGACAAACGCGAAGCCGCGCGATTTGCCCGTCATCCGATCCATCATGAGATGGACTTCGTTGACGGTGCCGTGTGGTTCGAACAAATCCTGAAGATCGTTCTCGGTGGTCTCAAAAGAGAGATTACCTACGTACAGTTTCATTGTGTTTTGAATATGGAAAAACTACCGAGCTACAGAGCCGTTCCCGTGAATCGGGTTTCAAACCACCAATGAGCGACGCTCATCTGACGATCTTCCGTGCAGTGAAGTTGAACAGAGTGTTCCAATAAGCGGGCAGTGTCGCACGGATCGTGCGGAATTCAACCGGTGATTTACGCCGGCGTAAACGAAGGCGGGATGAAATCAGCGGCGATACTGTTCGTCGCTCACCTTTTCCATCCACTCGACCGGCTTGTCGTCGAGCGCTTCTTGAATGGCGATATGAGTCATCGCCGTCGTCGGCGTGGCGCCGTGCCAATGCTTCTCGTTAGGCGCGAACCAAATCACATCGCCGGGCCGGATGTCCTCGATCGGGCCACCCTCGCGCTGCGCGCAACCGCAGCCGGAAGTGACGATCAGTGTCTGGCCTAACGGATGAGTGTGCCAGGCGGTGCGAGCGCCGGGCTCGAATGTGACTTGCGCGCCACGAACCCGCGCCGGTTCGGGTGCCTCGAACAGTGGATCGATGCGCACACTGCCGGTGAAATATTCGACTGGGCCCTTGTTGGAAGCCTGTGAGCCACTTCTTTTAATTTCCATTTACTCAACTCCTCTACTTTTATCGCGGCGAATGACGTAGACGGCTGCGTGAGTTAACGCGTCGGCCACGCGCGCAATGCGATTTGCGCAACTCGTCTTAGTTGATCGCAACCGGCGCCGCCAGCTGACTGCACTGCCATTCCGCGGACGACAGTCATCACGTAATGGGCCAGCTCGGTTGGATCAGCGTTTTTCGGAAGATCGCCTTCGCGCTTTGCTCGCTGAAGCCGGCGACGCAATGCAAATTCGGCTGCGGTGCGGCGCGCAGCTACTTCCTTCCGCACGGAAGCATCTCCGCACGCCAACGCGCCTTGAACCATCAGGCATCCTGCTGGAATCGTCGCGTCATCCGCCATCCTGGCCGTGCCGAAGAATATGTCCTCGACCACACCCCGCGCGGTCGGTAGCGCCAGAGCTTTGCCAAAATAACCGACCGGGCCATCCATGTATCGATCGAGAACTTTTCGAAAAAGCTGCACCTTGTTGCCGAATGCAGCGTAAAGACTTGGCCGATTGATGCGCATGGCCCGAGTCAGATCGGAGAGGGCCGCACCTTCGTAACCTTTCGCCCAGAAGACGTGCATGGCGCGGTCGAGGGCGATGTCCGGATCGAACGCGCGCGGTCGCCCAGGCAATGCTGGAGCAGTCTTTGATTTCATACCGATGAGTAAATAAACCATTTGACTCTCTGTTGTCCATTGTTAGTTTTATACCAATCGATACATAATGAATCCAACCTCAAAATAATCAGGAGACAAACCATGAATCGGAAATTGGAAGGAAAAATTGCACTCATTACGGGCGGGTCACGCGGCATTGGCGCCGCCATCGCCAAACGTCTGGCCAAAGACGGAGCCAAGGTAGCCATCACTTACGCGAAAGGTACCGATGCGGCCGCGTCGGTGGTTGGGGAGATTGAACGTGATGGCGGAAAAGCGATCGCGATCCAGGCGGACGCGACTGATGCCGACGCGAGCAAAGCCGCGGTCGAAAAAACCGTGTCGACGTTCGGCCAACTCGACGTCCTGGTAAACAATGCGGGAACGGCCATTCCGAAAACGTTTGAGGAGACGACGCTCGAAGAGTTGGATCGGCTTCTCAACATTAACGTCCGTGGCGTTTTCATCGCAACGCAGGCGGCGCTGAAGCACATGAAGAGCGGCGGTCGCATCATCATGATCGGTTCGTCGGTGGGTGAGCATGTTGTTGTGCCCGGCCTTGTGCCCTACGCGGCCACAAAGGGAGCCGTGAAAATGTTTACTCAGGGGCTGTCCAGAGAACTCGGGAGCCGGGGCATCACGGTCAACAATGTGCAGCCGGGTCCGATCGACACGGAGTTGAATCCCGCCACGAGCGAGTGGGCGGTGCCGCAGAAGGCCGCCACTGCACTCGACCGCTACGGGAAGGTGGATGAGGTCGCTGCAATGGTGGCGTTTGTCGCCGGTCCGGAATCTTCATACATCACTGGGGCGAATCTTACCGTGGATGGCGGAATGAATGCCTGAATCAAAGGAGAAATGATATGCGTGCAATGAGAGCCGAAACATTTAGCGGTTATGAAGGGCTGAAGCTCATCGAACTTCCAAAACCGGCGGTTACAAAAGGGAAAGTACTGGTGCGAATGACCGCGGCCGGCGTCACGCCGCTCGACCATACGATTCTCTCCGGCAAATTTCACGGCTCGAAAGCGCCGTTAGTCCTGGGCAACGAAGGAGCGGGCGTGGTGGAGGACGGAGGCGGAATGGACTTTCCCGCCGGCTCCCGCGTGATGTTGTTCGGAGCCTATGGCGCTTTTGAAGATGGAACCGATCGCGAGTGGATTGCCGTACGCAAGGAAGACCTTTGCTTGATTCCTGACAACGTCGACGACGTGAGCGCCGCAGGTATTCCGGTCGCCTATCTCACCGCGCAGGTCGCTCTTACTTTGGCTGATTTTCGGGCAGGCAAAACGGTTCTGGCACCGGCGATCGGAGGATCAATCGGCAATGCAGTGACGCAATTAGCGCGCGCCACGGGTGCAAAACACGCCATCTCTAGCACAACCAATCATGCGAAAGCCGAGCAGGCGAAGGCGCTCGGATTCCATGAAGTCATCGATACGTCGTTGGAGAAGTTGAGTGACGGCGTGCGTCGCATCACGAACGGTTACGGCGCAGACATCGTCGTCGACGGAATCGGTGGTGAAGTCTTGAGCGAAGCGCTCGGAGCGCTCGCGTTGGAAGGACGCGTCATCACGCTGGGATATTCCGCAAGCCGTAAGACAACTATTGACGTCACAAATCTCATTGTGCCGCAGGCCAGCATTCGGGGTCTCAACATGTTCGCCCAGCCGAAGGCGAACATTAGGGCTGCCTGGAAAGTTATTGTCTCTCTACTTAAATCCGGTGCGATCAAACCGATCGTGGCTAAGACCTTTCCGCTGGTAGAAGCGGTTGATGCTCTTCGTTACCTAATCGAAGGCCGCCCGTTCGGCAGAGTCGTCCTAAAAATCTGAGGAGTTCCGAAAGGAAAACAAAACATGAAAGAAAAACAGATTAAGATTCCAGGTCCGGATCATCCGATTTCGATCGAGCGCAATCCTGTTCGCGTTGCCGTATCCGTTGCGGGCCGTGTGATTGCCGATACTCGCAATGCCCTGACGCTTCGCGAAGCGGATTACTCCCCCGTTCAATACATTCCGCGTGAAGATGTCGATCTTGCGCAGTTGGAACGGACAGATCACGCCACCTACTGTCCGTATAAAGGCGATTGCAATTACTACAGCGTTCCTGCTGGAGGAAAAAAGTCAGTCAATGCCGTGTGGACGTACGAGGATCCCTACCCCGCTGTTGCGCAGATCAAAGGACACATCGCGTTCTATCCCGATCGAGTCGATGAGATCGCGGAGCGATGAGGAAATTATTATGAACGAGACGACACAGGAAAAAAACAAAGCGCTCGTGCTCGACGCCTTCGACGCATTGTTCAACAAGCGCGACTACACGGCCGCTGAGAAATATTGGTCGCCTAACTATATCCAGCACAGCGCGCACATTGGACCGGGTCGCGATGGATTGTTCAATTTGATCCGGAGCACACCCGATACGCTGCGTTACGAACATCAGCTCATCGTCGCGGAAGGCGACTACGTCATTGTCCACGGACGCTTCACAGGATACGGCCGGCCGGTTGCCTGGATCGCCGCGGATATTGTCAGGATCGAGAACGGCCGTCTCGCTGAACACTGGGATGTTCTGCAGGATGAAGCGACCAAAGCCGAATCGAAGAGCGGCCTGCCGATGTTT
>JBEEGX010000115.1:0-15241 GCA_041167105.1 Verrucomicrobiota bacterium | reverse complement strand
GGCTTTTATCAGAACGTCAAAACGCACAATGAACTGGCGCCTCCGGCCACGGGCTCCTTCCAAACGGCAGGCCAGGTCACTCTGGCGATTCCGCCGCGCGTGGCGAATCTGGCCGGGACGACGCCATTTGGCGGGCCGACTTACGCCGAGACAGGTGTGATGCCCGGAGCGTACAATCCATTTAATCCTTTTAACCAAATCATTTCCGGCGGGAGCCGCGCGCGTCTGGCGGAATTCGGGAACCGTTTGTTCGACAACGAGACCGACGCGTTTCTTACTACGTTGGGCGTGAAAGGCGACAAATTGTTCGACGGAAGTTGGGGGTACGACGCCGGGTTCCGTTACAGTCAGATAAAAAATGTCCAGACCGGAACACAGGTGTCGATTTCGCGATTCAACCGCATCGTGAATGCGGCTGATCCGATCTTCGACCCGACGTCTTCGCAATACATCGGCACAACCGTTCCGTTCAATCCTTTCGGCGACTATCACGTGCCAATTGCCTCCAACATCCCGACGCTCGCCTTTGCCACGATCCACCCAAAAGATGAGGACATCTCCAAACTCGCGACGTTGGACACGAACATCTACAGCACCTCGCTCTTCGAATTGCCGGCCGGCGGCGTTGGCTTTGCCGTTGGCGGACAGTTCCGTCGGGAATCGCTGGAGGAAGATCCCGATGCCCTGAATCTGGCCGGCGATGTCGCAGGCAATTCGCCGGTGCCGGGCGCGCGTGGCGGGAGAAAATCCTACGCGTTTTACACCGAGATGGACTTTCCCATCTTCAGTCCGAAGAATGCGATTCCCGGTTTTCGCGCCCTGAACATAGTGGCGGCGGGCCGCTATGAGGCGTTCCTTAACAACGACACGGACGTGGCCGTGCCGAAGGTCGGCATCCGCTGGCAACCGTTCGACGAGCAACTGACTCTGCGCGCGACCTGGGGCCAGGGTTTTCGCGAGCCGAGTCTCGAGGAATTGTATTCCGCGCCGATCTCCGGTCTCAAGCTTTCGCACGATCCGATGAATGGCGGCGCGTTCGAGCCGGAAACGAATGTTCTTGTTCTTAGTAACCCAAATCTTCGGCCGGAGGATTCGAGTTCCTACAGCGTCGGCCTTGTTTACACGCCGAAATATCTTTCCGGTCTGACCTTCTCCGTCGATGTCTGGGGTATTGACCGTGACGGCGTCATTGGTTCCTCTCCCGCTGATCAAGTGCTGGCGCGCGAACTCACAGGCACATTGCTTCCGGGAGAGTCGGTCGAACGCGACGCCGGCGGAGGCATCACTCGCATCATCACACAAAATCGTAACCTCGGTGAGCAATCGGCTGACGGTGTCGATTTCACGCTTCTCTACCAAAGACAAACCCCGTGGGGCACGCTCACCTGGTTAACTGAAGCAACCTACTTGTACGACTTCCGCTTCCCCGAAGGAGAGACAGCTTTCGGTTTGGGCCTCGGCGGAGGCAATCTCGTCGGATTGACCACAAACCCGGGCGCTTCGAACGAAGGCTATTACGAATGGCGGGGACAGACCCGCATTAGCTGGGATTGGAAAGGTTTCGATCTCACCGCGACGGTTCGTTACGTCGACGGTTTCGATGAGCTCGACCCGGATCTTCTGCCTCGCTCGGTCGATTCAACCATCAGGCTTGATCTCCAGGCGTCCTACGATTTCACCGCCCTTATCCCGGTCGAGGAAAAACCGGTGGCCGGCTATTCCAAAAGCAGCAAAGACGTCGAACGTGGCAAAGACGGATCGATCCGCGAATCGGCGCAGTCTCAGACGAGCAACTACCGCAACAGCATCACTGATCGATTGCTTCGCGGCACCGTCATCACCGTTGGATGCACCAACGTCTTCGATGATAATCCGCCCTTTGCCTCCGGTGAAGGCGGCAACTCAGTCGGCTATCCCGGCTTTACCTACGATTCCACTGGCCGCTTCGTTTACGTCCGCCTGACGAAAAAATTCTAGTCCCACGGCGTTCCTCATCTTCTGTCTTCTGTAGTGGCAGCGGTGTCGGCTGCGCACTGGCTTCAACCAGAAGATAACGAAGCCAGCAAAGGTACCGCGCTTGCAATCTCAAATGGAATCTTCGTTATCTTCGTTTCCTTCAGTTCAATTTCTTTTGGCCATTGCGACATGGCCACCGATTGAAACGGTGATTCGTGCGACTACGTTACTTCATGAACACGCTCATACCCCCGAGTACCATCGTACTTGTCGCGACATCTCTCCTGAGCGCGAGTCTGCTGGCTGGTGATCCGCCGAAGCAAAGATCGACATCTTCGCAGGAAGAAGAGCGTCTCGTTTTTCTGACCGGTTCACACATCCCGCAACGCGTGAAGGTGCGTCGTGTCGGCACCAAGACCGTCTCACCAGTGCGCGTCATTGATCGCAGCGAGATCGATTACACCGGTCATCCGACCACGACGTCCGCAGTCGCAAACGATCCCTCGGTCAATGTGATCGGTCATTAAGGCGACAGCTTCTCGATCTAACCCAACTTGCGGCGCTTGGTTGACCATTGACTGCTTTAAGCAGTCAGTCGATTACCGTCGCAGCACTGACCGCTTAAAGCGCTCAATGATTCGCGTTGAAAATTTCTTCGCCGTTAATCAGCACGCGTACGACCGTCAACGCGGACGAGATGACGACGAAGTCGGCGTCGCAGCCGATTTTGAACTGACCCTTGTTCGTTAGGCCGATACGATGTGCGGGCGTGTCGGTCGCCATCGCCACCGCCTCATTCAACGGCACGCCGACTTTCGTGACCATCGTGCGCACGAGATCGATCATGCGTGACGCGCTGCCGGCAAGCGCGGATTTGTCGGCGAGAAAACAAACGCCCTCTTTCACCACGCATTTCGTTCCATAGAGCGAAAATTTCGATCCGTTAGGCATGCCTGCGCCGGCTGTCGCGTCCGTAACCAAACAAATTCCACGCGCGCCTTTCGCCCGATACAACATTTTCATCAGCGTCGGCGAAACGTGATGGCCATCGGCGATCAATTCGCAAACGATCTCCGGTTCGCTCATAGCGAACTCGAGGAGACCGGCTACGCGATCGATCCCGCGCCGCCGTGTGGACGACATGCAATTGAACGTGTGCGTGACGCAGCGCATGCCGTGTTCGAATGCCGCGCGCGCATCTTCCTCCCACGCGTCGCTGTGGCCGCCGCTCACCTCGATGTCGATCTTGCGTAACGTTTCGATCAATCCGGCCGCGCCGGGAAGTTCGGGCGCGAGCGTGACGCGCTTGATCACGTCGGCGTTTTCGAGCAATGGCGCATACGTTTTCGGCGTCGGCCGGCGTATCAAGGTAACGCGTTGCGCGCCCGGCTTTGTTTTCGAAATGAATGGGCCTTCGACGTGAACACCGGCGATTTGTTTGAGCGAAGATCGACATCTTCGTACGGCATTGATCACCTCGACGATTTTTTTAATCGGCGCGGTCGCCGTCGTTAGGCAAAGTGAAGTCGTGCCGCCGCTCGCGTGATATTCGCATATGGCGCGGAACGCATCCTCGCTCGCTTCCATCGTGTCGCGGCCGACGGCGCCGTGAATGTGGAGATCGATAAATCCGGGCGCGAGATAATTGCCGGCAAGATCGACAATGCGCTCGCCCTGTTGATCGCGACGCGGACGCAGCTCCGCGATTTTTCCATCGCGCACGACGACGTCTAGCCCCTCGCGGATGCCGTCCGGGAAAATGCAGCGCGCGTTGCGCAGGATCATGGCTCTATCATGATTGCGTTTCGCGGGGCGAAAGTCCATTTTCTCGAACGCGATGGAAACGGCGAACTACGACGTGATCATCATCGGCGGCGCTTTTTCCGGCGCGGCCACGGCGCTGTTGATCAAACGCAAAGCTCCGAATGCGCGCGTGCTCATCATCGAGAAAGCCGCGGAGTTCGATCGCAAAGTGGGCGAATCGACGACCGAGGTGAGCAGTTGTTTCCTGACGCGCATCCTGGGCATCGCCAATTATCTCGGGCACGAGCAACTGGCGAAACAGGGATTGCGCATGTGGTTTTCGAATTCGCCCGAGCAACGGTTCGATGATTGCGTTGAGATCGGCCCGCGCTACAACGCGCGCGTGCAGACGTTTCAGGTCGATCGCGCGAAGCTTGATTCGCATTTGTTAGACCTGGCGGTGAATGCGGGCTGCGATTTGTGGCGGCCAGCGAAAGTGACCGGCGTGGAATTGAACGGCGCGCACGGACAGACCGTGAATGCGATTGTCGATCTTGCGCAAGATCGACAAGCGCACGCGCGGTGGCTGGTGGATGCGAGCGGTCGCGCCACCTTGCTCGCCCGCAAGCTCGGCGTGTTTCGGCCTAACGAGGAACACCCGATCAATTCGGTTTGGGCGCGGTTCACCGGCGTGAAAGATTGGGACAGTTACGATTGGCGCGAAAATTATCGCGATTACATGGACGCGTGCCGCACCGCGCGCTCGTGGGCGACGAACCATCTCATGGGTCACGGCTGGTGGTGCTGGATCATTCCGCTGCGCGGCGGCGACGTGAGTGCGGGAATCGTTTACGACAATCGCATTTTCAAATTGCCGGAAGGCGCGAGCCTGGCCGAGCGCTTGCACGCGCATCTCGTCACGCATCCGGTCGGCCGCGAAATTTTTCGCGATGCGCGCGCGATCGAGGGTGACGTGCACGCGTTGTCGATGCTGCCGTATCACAGCGAGAAAGTTTGCGATGACGGCTGGGCCATGGTCGGCGACGCTGCCGGTTTTATCGATCCGCTCTACAGTCCCGGTCTGGATTTTTGTTCTTACACGGGCAGCTACGTCGCGGATTTCATCACGCGCAGCATCGCCGGCGAAGACGTGAGCGAATCGGTGAGAAAGTATCGGGAGCAATATCCGGTCATGTATCGCGCGTGGTTCGAGACGCTCTACAAGGACAAATATTTTTACATGGGCGACGCCGAGCTGATGTCGGCGGCGCTGCTGCTCGATGTCGCGTCCTATTATTTCGGTCTCGTCATTCCCGCGTACAAAAATCCGGAGCGCGCGTTTCTCGAATTGCCGTTCAGCGGAACGCCGGGCCGGATCGCCGCCAGCATCATCAAGTTCTACAATCAGCGGTTCGTCACGCTGGCCAAGCGCCGCCTCGCCACCGGCGAATTCGGCAGACGCAACGCCGGCTGGCGTGAATTGTATGACGGCTTTGTCCCCGATTTTCGCGTGACGAAATTGCTGCGCAAAGGATTATGGCGTTGGTGGAAAGCGGAATTGACCAATCTTCGACTGATGTTCGCATCGCCCGCGGCGATGCCGGCGAAAGAAGCGGCCGCGATCGCGCCGGCCGAAGCGTAACGAACAAGTTCGCCGTCCACGGAGTTTTCTGGCGGCGAGTTGTCGATCTTGCCGTGCGCAACTTGCCGGCGCCACTGCATCGACTGTTGATCTGGCTCGGCGCGTTCGTTTTCTTTTTTGTCGCCGCGCCGGCGCGCAAAACTTTGCTGAGAAATCTCGGCATCGTTTTGCCGAGCTCGATGGGCGTTGCGAATTATCTGCGCGTCATTCGCGTGTTCGCGAACTTTGGTTGGTCGCTAACCGACGCCGCCGTCTATCGATTGTTGCGAAAACGACGATTTCGCTACCTGCTCGAAGGCGAAAACATTTTGCACGATCTCGCGTCGCGCAAAGGGGCGATCGTTCTCACCGCGCACATGGGAAATTATGATCTCGGCGCCGCGCTCTTTGCGCAGAAATTCGAGCGACACATTCGCATGGTGCGCGCGCCGGAACCGGATGCCCTCGCGGCGCAACATGTCGATCTTGCATTACAACAATCGACCGCCGGCGCGATCAAGGTGGGTTACAGCAATGACGGAACGGCGCTCGCGTTCGATTTGTTAAGCGCGCTCCGCAACGGCGAGATCATTTCCATTCAAGGCGATCGCGTCGTCGGCGAAGTCGCGCGCGCGCCGGTAAAGTTTTTCGGGCGCGAAGTGTTTTTGCCTAACGGACCCTTTGTGTTGTCGCTCGTGGCCGAGACGCCGATTTATCCGCTGTTCATTGTGCGAATCGGCTACCGCAAATACAAAATTATCGCGCGCGAGCCGATTGTTTGCGGACGAAATCAAAATTCGCGCGAGGAAAATATCAGCGTCGCCATGCAACAATGGTCCCGCGTTCTCGAAGAGATCGTGCGCGAATATTGGCCGCAGTGGTTTGCCTTTACCGCGGTGTTTTGATTAGACCGGGTTCAGCAGCGCGAGATACCAGCGCACGAATTGTTCGCCGAAAAACATCCAGGCGAGCGCGCCGAAGGCGAGATACGGACCGAATGGCAATTTCGCGGACCATACGCGTTTGCCGATCACCATCGTCGTTAGGCCGACAAGCGAGCCGGCGAGCGAGCCGGCGAAAATGCTGAACAAGACCGCGCGCCAACCGAGGAATGCGCCGATGCAGGCGAGAAATTTCAGGTCCCCGCGTCCCATGGCTTCGCGCGGAATGACCAGCTCGCGTGCGCTGCCGGAGATTTCGTTCACATGGTCGAGCTCCAAGGTTTGGCCTTCGACGATCACGCGATTGTAAAAAAATTCGAGCGTGACCTTGTTGTGAATGTCGTTGTCGATCTTAGCGTCGTCGCATTCCAGCAGCAGACGATCGTTCTCGCGCGCGAAATGTTCGCTCCACAAACTTCGCTCCGATCCGACGGTGAAGTCCGCGTCCTCACCCTGACGTTTCCAGGTGAACGGCGTCGGCCCGTCCAGCTTCACTCGCTTCTTTCCGAACGCGATCTTTCCCGCTTCGAGCACGAAGAGCAACGTGAGATAACCGAGAGCGGCCGCGAGAATTGCCCTAACGAACGCCGCGAGTCGCGTATCGGCGTTGTATTGCAGTTGCGGGATGAGAACGCTGGCGATGATGCCGGCGATTGTTCCGCCGATCGTGATTTGATCGGGAATGATGAAGTGCTCTAGATCGATGAACGTGCCGACGAGCAGAAGCGAAACGAAAACCCAGTAGGCAACGGCCATTTGCGGCGGGAACGTGCGCCAGACCGCGAGAAACAATAAGCCGGTGAGTAATTCGACGCCGAAATATCGGAACGAAATTTTCGCCCCACAATTCGCGCAACGCCCGCGCAACCAGAGCCAGCTCACCAGCGGAATATTTTGATACCACGGGATCGGTTGCTTGCAGCTCGGGCAAAATGAACGGCGCGGTTTGTTGATCGAAAGATCGAGCGGCAATCGATAAATGCAGACGTTGAGAAATGAGCCGACGGTCGCGCCGAGAATGAAGGCGAAGATGCTGAAGAGAAGATCGTAGCTCACGTCGCGAGGTTCACGCAGGAGTAGATGTCGATCTTCGCCGTTCCATTAGGAATGCGATCCAGATGCAGCTTTCGTAGAGCAAACACATCGGCATCGCGAGCGCGACGAGCGTGAGAATGTCAGGCGTCGGCGTGATGATTGTCGCGAGGACAAAGATCAAGACGACCGCGTATGGTCGCGTCCGCGCCATGAATCGATAAGTGATAAGCCCGAATCTCACGAGCGCGAGCACGACCACCGGCAACTCAAAGGCGAGGCCGAATCCGAGGGTGAAGCGCGTGACGAACGAATAATATTGCTGCACCGTCCATGCCGGCGCCCAGCCTAACGATTGCGTATCGTGAAAGAAAAACAGGATGGTCTTTGGCAGGAGCCAGAAATAACAAACAAGCACGCCGAGCAAAAATAATCCGAAGCTGGCGAAGATCGCGGGCAACAAGAATTGCTTTTCGATCGCGGTCAACGCCGGCAGGACGAACTCGGCGAGAAAATAAAGCAGGATTGGGAACGAGATCACGATCCCGGCATAAAACGCGAGATGGAACGAGATCACGAACGAATCGGTGATGCCGAGTGCGCGCAAGGCACCGATCTGCGGATCGACCGCGTTCAACGGCGCCTGCATCACCCGCACAAGCTGCGTGCGGAAGGCGAAGCAGAGGAACATCGCGACGATGAGCGTGATCGCTATCTTCACGATGGTCCACCGCAAGTCCTCGAGATGTTCGAGAAATGGCTTCGACGTTTCGCTTTCGGGCGATTCGCGAAATCTGAAGATGTCCTGCAGCGCCATTGTTAGATCGACATCTACTCCGGCGGCGCGAACGAAAACAAGCCGCGCGATGCCATGCGCGCGCAAATACTGAGTGTGTTCGAGTCGCGAATCTCATTTCGCGCAATCATCGCGCTCAACTCCGCGGCGCTGAAGGCGCGGCATTCCAAAATGCTTTCGCCCTCTTCGCGTTTGTGAACGGCGGCAGGTTGAACCGCGCGCGCCAGAAAAAAATAACAATGCTCATCCGTGAATCCCGGCGACGTGAAAAAGAAACCGAGCGGAATTATTTCGCCATCAGGCGCGAGCTCGTAGCCGGTCTCCTCGTTCAGCTCACGCAACGCGACGGCTTCAATTTCCTTTTCGTTAGGCTCGGTCTTGTCTTCAATCTGTCCGGCCGGCATGGACCAGATCGCGGCCTGGATCGGCACCCGCTCTTCTTTGATGAGTAAAAACTTTCCGTCCGAAGTTTGCGGCGCAATGACGACGGCGGCTTTGCGATGCACGACCGTCCACGGGCGCGGCTCCGAGTTTGTCGGCGTTTGCACGAGCGCGGTCACGACCGCGAGATGATCGTCCGCGAACTGAGTCGTTGTCGATCTTGTCGCCCATCCCTCTTCTTCGCGGAGCAGATTTGTAAAACGCATTTCTATTTCAATTCGTTTTTCCAATGTTTCAGACGCGCCGCGATGTTTTGCGGCGATGGCGCGCCGGCAGCGGTGCGTTTTCCGAGCGAACGGCGCGCGTCGAAGATTTCTTTTTCGGGTGAGAGCTGATCGAGCGGCAAATTCTTCGCCGCGCGCTCGCCCACGATGCGATGCGCTTCGCGAAACGGCGTGCCTTGTTTAACAAGATGCTCGGCGAGATCGGTGGCGAAGAGCGCCGGATCGCGCGCGGCCGCTTCCATGCGTTCGCGATTCATTTTTATTTCCGGCAACATTGCGACCCAGAGCTCAAGCGTTACTTCGATGGTATCGACGGAATCGAACAACGCTTCTTTGTCTTCCTGCAGGTCGCGATTGTAGGTCGAGGGCAAGCCTTTCAACGTCGTTAAGATCGACATGAGGTTGCCGTAGAGTCGCCCGGTTTTGCCGCGGGTGAGCTCGGCCATGTCGGGATTTTTCTTTTGCGGCATCAAACTCGAGCCGGTGGAGAACGCGTCGCTGAATTCAATGAAGCCGAATTCGCTCGTGCTCCACAAAATGAAATCTTCGCTCAAGCGCGAGAGATGCATTCCGATCATGGCAATGCCGAAAAGGAACTCGGCGATGAAGTCGCGGTCGCTCACCGCGTCCATGCTGTTCTCGCTCACGCGGGCGAAGCCGAGCTCGCGCGCGAGTAGTTGTCGATCTAACGCGATCGTCGATCCAGCGAGCGCGCCGGAGCCGAGCGGCAGAACATCGGTGCGCTTACGGCAATCGCGCAGACGATCGACATCGCGCGCAAATATTTCAATCTGGCCTAACAAATAATGCGCGAAGTAAATCGGCTGCGCGCGCTGCAAATGGGTGTAGCCGGGCATGACAAGATCGACATGTTCATCTGCGAGTTGAACGAACGCGCGCTGAAGTTGCTGCAAGCGCGTCGAGATTTGTTCCAGGTGATCTTTGACGTAAAGCCGCAGGTCGAGCGCGACCTGATCGTTGCGGCTGCGCGCGGTGTGGAGCTTCGCGCCGGCCTCGCCAATTTTTCTTGTGAGCGCCGCTTCAATATTCATGTGCACATCTTCGAGCGCGGCCTCCCACTCAAATTTCCCCGCCGCGATGTCCTTTTCGATTTCGGAAAGGCCATTGTCGATCTTGCACGCTTCATCGGCAGTGATAATTCCCGCAGCGGCGAGCGCGTTGGCGTGCGCGCGCGAACCGGCGATGTCGTAATGCGCGAGATGCTGATCGAACGAGACCGATGCGCTGAAACGTCGCGCGAGATCGGCCGGAGGCTCATTGAATCGTCCTTCTCTCATTTGCCGGCTTCGCGGGTCAGGGCAACGGAGACGTATTGGGTATCGGGCACGACGAACTTACGCAGTTCGATGTCGATCTTGCGAATGGGAAAATTTTCGAGCAGATGCGCGGCGAGATTTGCGGCCAGAGTTTCGACAAGCCGCGGCGAATGCGCGCGCATGAATTCGCGAACCGCCGCGCAAAGCGCCGAGTAATTCACGGTGCGCTCAATGTCGTCGTTCATCGTGTCGAAATTTTCACGCGGCCAGGTGGTAAGATTAAGAACGAGTCGCTGCGGCTTTGAGCGTTCGTTTTCGGTGACGCCGACACGACCGAAGACTTCGAGTTGTTCGACGTGGATGCAATCCGGCGAGTTCACGTCGGTAGCGATGGCACGACGAAGAGATTTGGCAAGATCGACAATCTTATTTCGGCGCGAGCGAGGCGACGATTTTATCGAAGCGCGGATCCTTTCGCAGCGGGTCCCACAGCGGACCGTGGGTGAGCGCGCCGTAACTTAAATAACCGGGCAACTTCGCGGCCGCGGCCAGCTGCTCGATCGCTTTGTCCGGTTTGCCGCTCCAGGCGTAAATGAGAGCGAGTGTTTTCATGGCGTCGGATCCGTCCACACTATCGTTGGCCACGGGCGCTGCTTCGATGGCACGTCGCCCAAGAGAAATCGCTTCCTTTTTGTCGCCAAAGACTGCGTGGGTCAACCCGGCGACGGCGAGCGTGTAACTGTCCGGCGATTTATCACGCGTCATCGTCGCCAATTCCTCGCGCGCGGCGCTGAGCTCAGGCCTGCCGGTCAATTCATCGCCGCGTAATCGCAAGAGCAGCGCTTCCGCGCAACGCGTTGGAAGATGGACCTCGGCCTCGACCGGCCAGCGCGTTTGTTTTGGATCTCGTTGAAGAATTTCGAGAGCGCGATTGTAGTCGCGTTCGCGAAGCGCGAGATCGAAGCGCGAACTGGTGATAATCGCGCCATCATCGTTCTGTTGCGGCACGATTGCGTCTACCACCAGGTGCCAGGGCCTGAAATCGCCCTTCCAATGAAATTCAAGCTCGCCCCGCCGCACCCGCCCCGCGACATCGTTAGGCGTTATCGTTAAAGCTTTGTCCAATAATCCAGCTGCATCGGCGTAGCGTCGCAGCATCTCGTACGTCAGTGCGGCTTGTTGCAGGTAAAATGAATTCTGCGGATCGAGCTCAATCGCGCGATCCATGTCGGTAATTGATGCGTCCCAGTGTCCCTGGCGGCGATCGATGTAGGCGAGCAAAAGATAGGATGTCGGCTCGTTAGGCAAGGTGCGACGCGCAATGTCGATTTCCTGCCGCGCATGATCGTAGTCGCGGTAACCCCAATAAAGGTGTTTCGCGAGCGCGAGATGCGCTTCGGCGGAGTCCGGTTGTAACTGCCGCACCTTTTGAATGGCGGCATCGGCCATCGCGAGCCGCGACGCAGTTCGATCAAAGCTGCGAAAATAAATTTGATCGTGCGCGTGTGCCAGTTGGTAAAACGCGAGCACGAATGAGGGATCGCTCTTGACCGCCTGCTCGAGCAGGCGCACGGCTTCGAACAAATTTTGTTCCGCGTCGTTGAAAACCGAGCGGTCGAGCAACAGTTTCGCCCGGGTGTAAAGATCGTAGGCGCCGAGGTTCGAAGTTGGCTGCTGCTCAATGGCCGCCTTCTCGTTAGCTGAAAGGCGCGACTTCAACTGCGCCACGATTTGCTCGGACAATTCATTCTCGAGCGCGAACACATCGGCCAGGTCTCGATCGTAACGCTCCGCCCACATGTGCGTGTCGGTGCGCGCATCGATCAATTGCGCGGTCAGCCGGATACGATTGCCTGAGCGCTGCACGCTGCCTTCGAGAATGTGCGAAACGCCTAACAAGGCGGCAATCTCGCGCACGTTACGTTTCACCGCGCCCTTGTACTGCATGACCGACGTGCGGCTGATCACCTTGAGATCGGCGACTTTGGCGAGGTTGGTCAGGATTTCGTCCTGCACGCCGTCCGCGAAGTAGGCGTTTTGTTTGTCGTCGCTCAAATTTTCAAACGGCATGACCGCAATGCTCTTGGTCGAGGTCGATGCCGGCGCGTTGAACGACGGGCGCGGAGCGGCGCGACGTTGCCACAAGATCGACATCGTCATTGCCAGCGCCGCTAAACCGACAATCGCTGCCGCCAGTCGCACCCATCTTCGCGTGATCGTCGGGATTGGTCGCACTGTGGATTTCCCGGTCTTCCACCGATGCGGTTTGAGTTTCTCGGGCACTTCCGGATTGCCGATCCCGTCTTTGGACAGGCTGTAAACGTGCAAACGCAGACCGTGCTTCACTTCACATTCGCCGAGGTCACGCAGATGCGGACTCCAATGGCGATATTGCAGAAGATCGTCGGCCACATGTTTCGAAAGCAGAATGTGGCCGGCGTCGCCGCAATCGAGCACGCGTTGCGCGATGTTGATGCCGGCGCCGGCGATGTTGATGTGATCGTTCACGTCGGGCACCTGATTGACTGGCCCGCTATGAATGCCCATGCGCACGAGAATGTTTGGAGATTCTTTCAACCGCTCATTGATCTCGAGCGCGCAACGCACCGGCTGTTCCGGATTCTCAAAGAAGAGCAGCGCCATGCCGTCGCCCGTCGGCAGCCGAATCAATTTATCTTTCGCTTCGGCTGCGCGAAAACACTCGCTGCTGCGCACGACGCGATTGAGTTCGTAGAGCAACTCGATTTGTTCGTTCACCAGCAACTTCGAGTACCCGACGACGTCGATGAGCAACAAGTGAGCGATCTGCAGCTGCAGATCCTGCTTTAGCTCGGCTGACATCGATGCTCTTCCCCTATGCGCCGATGTTCTCAAACAACGCCTGCGAGGTCGAGCCGGAAATCGTTAGGGCGCGGCGGTGTTCGCGTAAGATCGACAATTACTCGTCACCTTGCTCTGGCGCCATAACACGCCCGGGCCGAACGCCGCTAGGTTGAGCACGATCATGATGAGAGCAAACAAGTACATGCCCATGGCCGCGCCAATTGCGATGTGCATTGTCAGAACGCCGATTAACCACGTTCGCGCGGTCGATTTTTGCCAGATCAGAAATGGATACGCCGTTTCAAGTATGACGGTCGCGACTCCGACCGCTGGAAAAAGAATTTTCCAATGCAGCAACGTCTGCGGCGGAATGAGATTGAATGGCGGACGAATCAACGCGCGCCAGACCGCTTCGCCATTCCACCAACCGACGCCGACGTCTTTGGCAATGCCGCCGAAAAAATAAATCAGGCACAAATGTGTTTGCAGCACGCGGCGCCAAAAGCCGAGTAGATGTCGATCTTGCGCGGGAAATTTTCGCCAGCGCGCGTCGACACTGTAGCGGTCCGGCAACGGCGCGAGCATCAGATAGAAGAGCGCAATGGTGACAAAGTTATCCACGCCATAGGCAACGAAGTCGCCGCTTTTGATTGTTGCGAGATGCAACAGCCACGCCGTGATCGCGGCCGTGCGGCAAAACAATCCAATGAGCAACAGAAACGCAGCGATCGTTAACGCGAACCAAACAATGGCGAGTACGCGCTGCTCATTCAAGCCGGCTTGTGTGCCGAGATTAACGAACCAACCGAGTCGCGGCACGAACACGCTTTCGAGCGACAGGATTTTTTCGGCGAGGCCACGGCTACTCAATCCGCCGCTCGCTGCCAGCAAATAACGCCAATCGCTTCGGATCGAAAAGCAGAACACGAGCAACTGCGCCGCGACTCCGACACGCAAGATCGACAACCACGTGTCGCTTTCCTGCGGAAATAAAAATTCGAGCAGTCGTCGCCGGGCGAATTGCGCGCGGCTCACGGTTTTGGCGCCGCGGGCTCGAATTTATATTCGTACGAATACAGAAATTCGTTCGACGAGCCGATTCCATTTTCGTACTCGTCGATTGTCGGCAACACCACCATGCCCAAGACCGCGCGGATCATGGTGGCGTCACGATGTTCGCGCCAGGCCGCTTGTGTGAACATTTTGATGATCGGTTCGCGCAGGGCGTCGTACTTCGACCAGCCGATTTTATCAAGCAACGTCGCAACGCGTAGTCCGCTTGCGTCCGAACTCACGGCCGGAACTGCCGACTCCGTCCGGCCGTCCGGATAATGCAGTTCGAACACGAGCTTGCATTGACCCGTGATATTGGGCGCAAAAAATCCGTAGCCCGATTCGATGCCCGCGAGATGAAGATATGTTGCCGTCGCTTGCCGCAATCCGCTCGGCGTATGCGGGTCTTGCAATAACGCGACCGAACTCGCCTCTTCGGCTTTCCGCCAAGTTTGATTTAAACTGCTCGAAAAAATCGTGCGGCTTTGCGACAGAACCCAAAAAAATTCGCGCGTCGCGACGGTCGCGATAAGAAAGAAATGAATGAAATAGCCGGCGACGTAAAATTTTTGCCGGCTCAAATTTCCGCGGCCCGGTGACTCGAAAAACCGCGAGTTCTGTTACGGAGCCGGAGTCGGAGTCGACAAAGCGTTGTCCACGTTCATCAGTTGCTTCGCAGTGCTGAAGCCGACTCGCTGTGTGACCCGCGCGCCGCCGCAAGTCAGCACGAGCTCGCGCGTCGCGTTGTCCACCGACGTCGTCGACATGAGCGACGCAGCCCCGGAGCAATCATTGCCAGTCAAATCGGTCGGATCGGATGAATCGTCTTTTTTCACCTTAATGCAGTAGACCGCGTTATTTGTTTGGAGCAGCTCCTTGAACTTGTCGTCGGTCATGTCCGAATTCTTGTACGTGCGTGCTTTCTTGATCACCATGCAATACCCCGCGTCCTTCCATGGCACCCTCGTCGCCGCATAGGCGCGGAACGTCGCCACGGCAATTAAAGTGATGGCGATAAGGACGACGATCGTGAATGGCCGCGACAACGTTTTCATACCAACCGTCTTGCCGAACGGTCAGCTTGAGGTCAAGCCAAAATTGTTAGTTGCCTAACGAAGAGACGCGCCCAGTTGCGATTGTGGATCTTGCGCGACTTAGAAGCGGAACTTGACGTAACCGTTCACCGGCACGGTCCAGCGATCACCGGCGTCGTCGTTTGAAGTTCCAACGGTTCTACGAATTACCCCTCCGCCCGGAAAATGGCGCAGTTTATCGAAAGCGCCATCGTCGTCTTCCAGCCGCGTTTGGTAACGCATGCCGCCGTTCACGCCGAG